>JALNVJ010000014.1 GCA_023227645.1 Bacteroidales bacterium
AATTGCAACCGTTGCAACAGGAATACCGGGAGGCATTTGTGCTATTGCTAAAAGGGCATCAATTCCTTCAACTGAAACTTTAATAGGAACTCCAATAACAGGCAGGGTAGTCATTGAGGCAATGACTCCAGGAAGATGTGCGGCCATTCCTGCTGCTGCAATAATTACTTCAATGCCTCTTTCTTGTGCTTTAGTAGCAAATTCTTCAACTTCTTTTGGGGTTCTATGTGCCGATAGAGCATTGATTTCAAAAGGTATTTCCATTTCATTAAGAAACTTTGCAGCTTGTTCCATAACTGAATAATCATTAGTGCTGCCCATTATTATGCTAACTCTTGGCTTCATATTCTTTATTTTTATTTGTTTAATATTATCTAATTTCTCGACTTCAAAATTACAACTTTCCATTACATTCTCAAAATCTATTTGATTTTTTTAAAAAATACTTACCTTTGCAGTTGGTTAGACTCCTTTTTAAGGTTTTGATTAAGGGTTAATGGATTGTCTTTTCTATTCTAAACTCTATGTCAGCAATCAATTAATTAAATATTTATGAAAAAGATTATAAAGTTTTTTCTCAGGAATATTCCTCGCAAATATCTGCAAAGGTTTGTTTATTTTACAATGAAGCTTGTTAAGGTTTTCTATCTTGGGAATAAGGTTGAATGTCCTGTTTGTGGGAAACATTATCGTAAGTTTTTGCCTTATGGCTACGTTTTTTCAAGAGAAAATGCGTTATGTCCTAATTGTCTTTCATTGGAAAGGCATCGTTTACTTTGGTTATATCTGAAGAAGGAAACAAGTATATTTACAGATAATTTGAATTTTCTTCATATTGCCCCTGAACTTTGTTTTATGGGATATTTTCGTAAACAGAAGAATTTGAAATATACGACCGCAGATTTAGAATCTCCATGGGCTGATATTCATTTGAATGTTGAAGATATGCCTCTTGAAACTTCAAGTTATGATTTTGTTATGGCTAATCATATTTTGGAACATGTACAGCATTTAGATAAAGCTTTAAATGAGATTTATAGGGTTTTGAAACCAGGAGGATTTGCGATCTTGCTTTCTCCAATTAATCCAGAAAGAAATACAACTTACGAAAACGAAAGAATTACCGACCCAATAGAAAGAGAAATACATTTTGGACAGAAGGATCACTTGAGGGAATTTGGACTTGATTATGCAAAGGTATTGAAAAGAGATGGGGTTGAGATTATTGAAGATAAGTTTATTGAAAGTCTTTCAAAAGAAGAAATATTTCGATATGCAATTGCTAACCCAAATGATATAACAATAGAGAATCATATTTTTATTGCAAGAAAACTATAATTAGAATGAAAATTACTTTAGTAGGAACAGCTTATCCTTATAGAGGAGGACTTGCTTTGTATAATGAAAGATTAATGGAAGAGTTTCAAAAACAAGGTCATGAAGTTTCTATTAATACTTTCTTGCTTCAATACCCTTCTTTTCTTTTCCCAGGGAAAACCCAATATGCTGATTGGAAAAAACCTAATAAGTTCCCTATAAAGAGAAATGTTAATTCAATTAACCCAATAAACTGGATAAGAACAGGTCTTAAGATTAAGAAAGAAAAGCCAGATATCTTAATCTTTAAATATTGGCTCCCATTCTTTTCTCCTTGTTTTTCAATTATATCAAAGATTGTTAAGATGAATGGCCACACAAAGATAATTACAATTGTTGATAATATTATCCCTCATGAGAAAAGACCTTTTGATAATATATTAACTAAGTATTTTGTTAAGCATATTGATGGTTTTGTTGCAATGAGTCAATCTGTTTATGACGATATTGCAAAGTTTAATGCCAAAAAACCAAGAGCATTATGCCCTCACCCTTTATTTGATAATTTTGGAAAGAATATAGATAAACAAGAGGCTATTTTGAAACTTAATTTAAATGACAAAGAAATAAACTTCTTATTCTTTGGATTAATTAGAGGATATAAAGGATTAGATATATTAATTGAGGCATTAGCAGATGAGAGATTAAAGCCTTTTCCAATTAAACTACTTGTTGCTGGAGAATTCTATGATGATTCAAAACCATATTATGATAAGGTTAAGCAGTTAAATCTTGAGGATATTATAAGTTTTGATGCAAGATTTATTCCTGACGATCAAGTCAAAGACTATTTTTGTTCAACAGATTTGGTCGTTCAGCCATATAAAACAGCAACCCAAAGCGGAGTAACCCAAATTGGTTATCATTTTGAAACTCCAATGTTGGTTACTGATGTAGGAGGATTAGCAGAAATAATACCAAATGGGAAGGTTGGCTATGTAGTACAACCTAATGGCAAGTCAATAGCTGATGCACTTTTGGATTTTTGTATAAACAAACCCGATTTTTCTCAAGGGATTAAAGAAGAAAAGAAGAAATACTCTTGGGAAAGAATGACTCAAGCTATTGAAAGTATATATAAACAAATTTAGATTATGATTATTAGAAGTAAGGCACCACTCCGTTTAGGACTTGCAGGAGGGGGAACAGATGTTTCTCCATATTCAGATATATATGGAGGCTGTATTCTTAATGCAACAACTTCTCTATATGCCTATTGTGATATAATACCAACAAATAGTGGAACAATTAATTTCTTCCTCCAAGATAAAAATAAAAAATACTCATATAAGAGCGAAAAGGTTTTACCTATTGATGGAGAAATAGATCTTTTGAAAGCTATATATAATAGGATAGTTAAGGACTATTCTCTTAATGTTCTTTCTTTCGATATTCACACCTTTGTTGATGCACCTGCTGGTTCGGGACTTGGAACTTCTTCAACCTTAGTTGTTGCAGTTGTTGGTGCTTTTTGCGAATGGTTATCCCTTCCTTTGGGAGAATATGATATAGCTAATCTTGCCTATAAAATTGAAAGGGAAGACCTACAATTGGCAGGAGGTAAACAAGATCAATATGCAGCAACCTTTGGAGGGTTTAATTTTATGGAGTTTTTCTCAGAAGGTAAGGTTATTGTTAATCCTCTACGAATTAAAGAAGAAACCCTCAATGAGCTTTCACGAAACATAGTCCTATATTATACCGAAACTTCTAGAAATTCATCAGATATTATCCAACTACAACAAGAAAACGTTAAACATAATAATAAAGAAAGCCTTGAAGCAATGCATAAGCTAAAAGAGCAAGCAATTATGATGAAAGAAGCTCTTTTGAGAAATAACCTAGATGAGATAGGTCATATCCTAAACATAGGTTGGGAGTTTAAAAAGCAAATGGCAAAAGGAATAACCACTCAGTTATTTGAAGACGTTTATTCTTCAGCCCTTAAGGCTGGCGCAATTGGTGGGAAGATTTCAGGTGCAGGTGGTGGAGGATATATATTTTTCTATTGTCCAAACAACACAAGATATGATGTAATTCAAAGTATGAGCAAGTTTGGTGGTGCAGTAAGGAGGTTTGAATTCACTAAGAAAGGATTAAAAACTTGGAAGAACTAGAAATGAAATTAGAGGAAGCTATAATTTTAGCAGGAGGAATGGGGACAAGGCTTAAGGGTGTTATTGCTGATATGCCTAAACCATTAGCTCCAATAAATGGCATACCCTTTCTAACTTATCTAATAAAGTTTATAAAAGATCAAGGGATTGAGCATATAATACTTTCTGTTGGCTATCGTTGGGAGATGATAAGAGAAATTTATGGAGATATTTATGAAGGTATTAATATTACTTATGCAATAGAAAAACAACCTCTTGGAACTGGTGGTGGTATTGCTTTGGCACTACAATCAACCAAGAAAGATGATATTCTAATTCTTAATGGAGATTCTTTTATTGATTTTGATTTAAAGACGTTTTATGACTTCCATAAAAGAGAAAATGCAGTCCTAAGCTTTGTTTTAAAAGAAATGAATGATTTTGAACGTTATGGAACTGTTGAGCTAAAAGAAAATAAGATTATAGAGTTTAGGGAAAAGAAGTATATTGAACAAGGTCTTATTAATGCAGGAGCATATATAGCAAAGAGAAGTATATTTGAGGGGCTAAATATTCCCCAGAAGTTTTCTTTTGAACAAGATTATTTAGAAAAGAAAGTTAGTGAAGGATTTTTTTATGGATATAAGACAAAGGGATATTTCATTGATATTGGAATACCCCAAGATTATAATAAAGCTCAGATAGATTTTAAAAAGATATGGAAATAAATATACCTAAGGGTCAAAAAGGAGAAAAGCAAGTTGTAGTTAATGAAACTAATACCGCCAAAGCTTATGGCTCAGGTTTAATAGATGTTTTTGCAACCCCAGCAATGGTAGCACTTATGGAAAACACAGCACATACATCTATTCAAGACTTCCTCCCTTGTGGAATGGTAAGTGTTGGAATAGATATCAATGTTAAGCATATTAAGGCAACGCCACTTGGTATGAAAGTAATATGTAATTCCGTTTTAGAAAAGGTTGAAGGCAAAAGACTTTTCTATACTATTGAAGCCTTTGATGAGGTTGGGAAAATAGGAGAGGCAACTCACACAAGATATATAGTTGATGCCCATAAGTTTGTAGAGAGACTTAAATAAAAAGAAGAATAAAGAGATTAAGAATAATAAATAACAAAAATATAAATGACAGAATCAAGCAGTAATGATTTTAGAATGGTTGCAAAGACCATGTTCGGATTAGAAGATGTTTTAATAAAAGAACTTGAAGGAATTGGAGCAAAAAATATTGAAAAATTAAATCGAGCAGTAGGTTTTGATGGTGACATGATCACTCTATATAAGGCAAATTATCTTCTAAGAACGGCGGTATCAATCCTTAAACCAATCTATTCTTTTGAGGCAAACAACGAACAAGAGCTATATGATAATGTATATAAGTATAAATGGGAGAAATTAGTTAACCCTGACGGAACCCTATCTATTGAACCTGTCGTATATAGTACAATATTCACTCACTCACTCTATGCTTCTCAAAAGTCGAAGGATGCAATTTGTGATAGGTTAAGAAAGATGTTTTCTCAACGTCCCACAATGACCAAAGAAAATCCTGACCTAATTCTTAATCTTCATATACACGAAAATCAAGTAACCATATCCCTAAATAGTAGTGGTGAAAGTCTTTATAAGAGGAATTATAGAGTGGCAGTTGAATCTGCACCAATGAATGAAGTTGTTTCAGCAGGGCTTATACAGCTCTCAGGTTGGGAAAGAGATTGTAATTTCTTTGATCCAATGTGTGGCTCGGGAACTCTTCTTATTGAGGCAGCTATGTTTGCAAATAATATACCAGCTCAATATTATAGGAAAGACTTTGCCTTTACTAAATGGGCAGATTTTTCAATGCCCGATTGGAAAAGAGTAAGAGATCATGCAGATAGAGAAATGAGAGATTTTGATTTTGAAATATGGGGTTCAGATATTTCCGGACACGCAATCAAAACAGCTCAAGACAATATTAGTAATGCTAAGCTACATAAGGATATTCAATTATTCCGTGCAGATATTCAAGACCAAGATCCACCTGAGGGAAAAACTTTAATTATAACTAATCCTCCTTATGGTGAAAGGATGGAAGTAGATGATATATTTGATTTATATGAAATCATAGGAAGAGTATTTAAAAACAAATATACTGGCAATACAGCTTGGTTAATTAGTTCAGACTTTGAAGCATTCAAATATATAGCACTAAGACCCTCACGAAAAATTACTGTTTACAATTCCAATTTAGAGTGTAAGTTTTGCAAATATGAGCTTTACGAAGGAAGTAAGAAAGCGAGTAAAAACCAAACAGAAGAATCAGGATCTTCTGTTTCCGATGAAACTATTGATAATTAGAGAAATGTTTCGTATATTTGCATAATAGAAATAATAGGATTAAGTTCTCGATTTTTCTTATCTAAGTTACCTACAAATTTTATCTAAATAAAAAGATGTGCATCTTTCGCTACGAAAGATGCACATCTTTTGGGTAATGAATCGGCGATTCAGTATATTCTTATAGTGTTTTGTTCAAATAAATCCTTAATCCAAATATTTTTATGGGGATTTATTGAATTTGTTTGGGCTTATACTTGTTTATTGAGAAATAACAATAGATTCTATAACCTTTGGGAAATGTTCTTTTTCTAATTCATGAATCTTTGCAGCTAGGTCGTCAGCCGTATCATTAGGTGAAATATCGCATTTTGCTTGGAATATTATTTGCCCTTGATCATAATGTTCGTTCACATAATGAATTGTTATGCCACTCTCTTTTTCTTTATTGGCAATAACTGCCTTGTGAACATTATGACCATACATTCCTTTTCCACCATATTGAGGTAGAAGTGCTGGATGAATATTTATTATTCTATTATTATAGCTTGTCAGGAGGTTTTTAGGTATTAGCCATAAAAAACCGGCCAATATTATAAAATCAATCCCTCTTTTCTCCAACTCCTCTAATACTATATTAGTATTGTAAAAACTATCTCTACCATAGTATAACTCATCAATGCCAAGGTTTTTTGCTCTTTGACGAACATAAGCATCTTTTTTGTTTGCAATAATAAGCTCAACCTTAACCTTATCATTATCAGCAAAGTATTCTGCAATCTGTTGTACATTTGTTCCGTTTCCTGAGGCAAAGAGTGCTAATTTTATCATTTTGATCTTATTTTCTGATTATTTTCTACTATACAAAGATAATATTTATTCTTTAATCATCAATTTATCCCATAAACTTAGTTTTTTGTCCCAATTAAGCGGTTTTACTAATATCTAATAATCAGAAGTATAACCTAAGTAAAGTGTTTTTTACGACAATTTTCCTTTGGGGGGTGGTAAAAATTTTGTTTCTTTGCAGTCTATTTTAATTTTAAAACTTAAAAATTATGTCTGAAATTGCAGCAAAAATTGTAGCTATCGTAGTAGATAAGCTAGGTGTTGAAGAAAGTCAAGTTACTCCAGAAGCTAGTTTCACTGGTGACTTAGGAGCAGATTCATTAGACACAATTGAATTGATAATGGAAATCGAAAAAGAATTTGGAATTTCAATTCCTGATGATCAAGCTGAAAAGATTACAACCGTTGGTGATGCAATATCACATATCGAAAACACAACAAAATAAATTCATTTCACTATGCAAATGAAGCGAGTTGTAGTTACAGGGATTGGTGCGCTTACTCCAATTGGGCTAGATATTCCAAGTTTTTGGGATGGTTTAGTGAATGGAGTAAGTGGTGCTGCCCCTATTACTTATTTTGACCCAGCTAAGGCAAAGACTAGATTTGCCTGTGAGCTGAAAAACTATGATCCAACTCCTTATTTTGATCGAAAAGAGTTGCGCAAATACGATAAGTTTTCACAATATGGTATTATCGCATCTGATCAAGCTGTTAAAGATTGTGGAGCTGATTTCGAAACATTAAATAAAGACAGAATAGGAGTTATTTGGGCTTCTGGTATTGGTGGTATAACAACTTTCCAACAAGAAGTTAAGGATTTTGTATTGGGAGATGGTTCATACCGTTTCTCACCTATGTTTATCCCAAAGATGATTTCTGATATCTGTGCAGGACATATTTCAATTCGTCACGATTTGAGAGGTCCTAACTTTGCAACTGTTTCGGCTTGTGCCTCTTCTGCAAATGCTATTGCTGATGCTGCTTTATATATTAAAGTTGGTAAGGCAGATATGATGGTTTGTGGAGGGTCTGAAGCGTCCATAGTTGAATCAAGTTTAGGTGGATTTAGTGCTTTGACAGCTATATCTTCAAGAAATGATGATCCAAAAACAGCATCACGTCCTTTCGATAAGGATAGAGATGGATTTGTTTTAGGAGAAGGTGCTGGAGCAATAGTATTAGAAGAGCTTGAACACGCTTTAGCAAGAGGAGCTAAAATTTATGCTGAAGTTATGGGCTCAGGTCTAACAGCTGACGCATATCATATGACAGCATCTCATCCTGAGGGAAGAGGAGCTAAGATGGCGATGAAAGTTGCTTTAGAAGAAGGAGGATTAGATCTTACATCTGTTGATCATATCAATACACACGGAACATCAACTCCAGTGGGAGATGTTTCCGAGCCAAAGGCTATTTTAGCTTTATTTGGAGACCATGCGTATAAAATCAATATCAACTCTACCAAGAGTATGACCGGACACCTTCTTGGTGCTGCAGGTGCTGTTGAATTTATTGCAACCGTTCTAACAATTGTAAATGGAATAGTTCCACCAACAATTAACCATTTCACTGACGATCCTGAACTTCCTGCTTTGAATTATACATTCAACAAAGCTCAAGTAAGAGAAGTTAATGTTGCACTTAGCAATACATTTGGTTTTGGAGGTCATAATGCATCAATTGCATTAAAGAAATATATTAAATAATAATTAGTTTATGTTATCCCTATTTAGAAGATCAACTAAAGTGGATAAACGAGATAAGGAGCTTAAACTTTTTCTAAGAAATATTCTTGGGTGCAAGCCTAAGAATATTTCTATTTATAAGCTAGCTCTTACTCACAAATCCTATTATAATAAGAATAGTAAAGGATTTAGGATGAATAACGAAAGATTAGAATATCTTGGAGATACTGTCCTAAGTACAATAACTGGTGATTATCTATTTAAAAGATATCCCTATCAAGGGGAAGGTTTTTTAACAGAGATGCGTTCAAAGATAGTTAGCCGAAGCTCATTAAATAAGTTAGCTCAAAAGATAGGACTATCAAAACACATTCAATATATCAGAGATAACGGACAATTTCTATCAATGGATGGTGATGCTTTTGAAGCAATTGTTGGTGCTATTTATCTTGATAAAGGCTATAATTTTACCTATAAAGTTATCACAAAAAGGATTTTCTCACTCTATCTCGATGTTGATTCGTTAGAAAAAACTGACTGGAACTTTAAGAGTAAAATAATTGATTGGGGGCAAAAAACCAAGCAAAAGATTTCCTATCAAGTTATTGATACCGATGAAACAAGTTCAAGAAAGCAATACACAATACAAGTTTTTATCGACAATGTAGCTCAAGAAACTGCTGTAGACTTTTCAATTAAAGCAGCCGAACAATTAGCTTCAGAGAAGACATATAAAAAACTTGTTCAAGAAAATATAATAAAAGATGAATAAAGCAGAACGAAAACCTTCATGGTTAAAAGTTAAACTTGCGCAAGGCGAAAACTACTCTAAAGTTAAAAAGATTGTAGAGCTCAACCAACTTCATACAATTTGTTCGAGTGGGAAATGTCCTAATATTGGAGAATGCTGGACAAAAGGCACAGCAACCTTTATGATAGCAGGTGAAATATGTACCAGAAGCTGTAAGTTTTGTGCAACTCAAACCGGTAAACCACTTCCACTTGACAACCAAGAACCTAAAAAAATAGCTCAATCAGTTAAATTGATGGGACTAAGGCACTGTGTTATTACCTCAGTTGATAGAGATGAGCTCGAAGACAAAGGAGCAAATCACTGGGCAGAAACGATAAAAGAAATCAGAAAAGAGAATCCAAAAACGATAATTGAAGTACTAACCCCTGATTTTGATAACATTGATAAGCTATTAAATATAGTTTTTGAAGCCAAACCCGATATCTTTGGACATAATATGGAAACAGTTAAACGCCTAACCCCAGAGATAAGAAGCAGAGCAAAATACGATTTAAGCCTTCAAGTACTCCAAAAGGCAAGCAAAGCTGGAATAATATCCAAATCGGGAATAATGTTAGGCATAGGAGAAACAGAAGAAGAAGTTTACGAACTTATGAAAGACCTAAGAGCCGTTGGATGCAACCTCCTAACCATAGGTCAATACCTCCAACCAACAACAGAAAACATTCCCGTTCAACAATACGTTAATCCCACCCAGTTTGCAAAATATAAAGAAATGGGGATGAAATTAGGATTTGACAATGTTGAAAGCGGACCCCTTGTTCGTTCATCCTATATGGCAGAAGAAACCTTTATAGATTCAAAACTAGGCAAGTAGTACAACCAAACTAAGCAAGTAGTACCACCAAAAAAAATACGTTGCCTAAGAAAAAAAATGCAAAATTTCCTTGTTATTTAAAAAAAATGTTTTACATTTGCCATCGTAAAGCAGCTAAATTTTGACTTTTAATTGCGATTTTAAGCTCAAAATCCCTCACAAATCCACTCTTAACTCAGCTCTTTGAAGTAAAAACTCGAGGCTAAGTAAAACTTACTCATAGGTAACTTTAGAGTTACCGATAAGTAAAGTGGTCGTAACTCGGCATTAAAAATAAAGTTAGTGCTGAGTAATTTTCAAGATATTGAGAAAACATTCCTTCAATATTGAGAAATCCCCCAATTATAGTTGCGAGTTTATGCTAAAAAGATACGATTAAGACAGATAAAATGAGGTTTAATGTGCCAAATTTTGCATCAAAAAGAATCATAAACAAAGCCGCTTTTGGACAATTAATTCCTAATTATTAACCAAAAATTATATTTTATGTCTATAGAATATAAGAAAGTAAAACGGATGATTACCGTAGGACCAAATCCTGGGATGAAGTACTTAGCCGAAATTGTAAGAGGGCAAACTGTTGAGTTGGACGAGATTTATAAGGACATGACTGACCTTACAAGTCTTTCAAGAGGCGACATTATGAGCTCAATCGACACCCTTACACAGTTGTTTATGAAGTACTTTAAGAGTGGCAGAAATGTTAATCTTGGTGAATTTGGCAGGTTTAGAATGTATCTTGATGCTACTGCAGTTGAAACTTTGGAAGAAGTTACAGCAGATACAATCAAAAAACCAAACGTAAGATTTACAATGGGTAATGAACTAAAGAAGGAAGTCTATGACACTCCAAAGGTTCTAAGTAAGAAAGTTAGTAACATTTACAAGCCCGACGAAGGCGAAATCTAACAAAAAACCCAAGGGGGAAATATATTAAACCATATATTTCCCCTTTTTTTATCCAGTAATTTTTTTATAAAACAGAGATATAAATCATATTTATGTATGAAATTAATTTGTTTTTTGCTTACTGTTTTGGATAATAAAGCCTGGTTTAATGATATTTATTACGACAAATTGGTGTATTTATCTTTGAGTTTTTATGCATTTTTGCCAAGCGTTCTATATTCCTTTTGTTATGCTTTGAACAATTTTCCATTGGGAGAAAAATTCTTTTCCGATTATTCTTAGAAAGGTATATGTGGGTATTGCTAATATCATTCCTACAACTCCTCCTATTTCTCCTGCCATTATAATAACAAGGAATATCTCTAATGGATGTGCTTTCACGCTTTTTGAGTATATAAAGGGCTGTAGAACAAAGTCATCTATAAGCTTAACTATTCCAAATACTATAACGAAATTTACTATTATTGGAAGTATATCTATGGCTGGATCTATGCTTAGGTAGCCTGTTATTGTTATTATTAAGCCCATTAATCCTCCAATTATCACTCCTATATATGGTAGTATTACCATTGTTCCACAGATAGATGCTATTAGAATGACGTTTGAGAACCCAACGATGTAGAATCCGATTGAAAAAAGGCTTATCATTACTAATATTTCTATCGAAATGCCAATGAAATATCTTGAGATTAGACTGCGTGTGTTTGTTATTATTCTATCTATCTCTTCTATATGCTCATCTGGGGTTACTCCCATAATGAAATTATAAAGCAAATGTGCGTCTTTGAGAAGGAAAAATGTGATAAATACCACGATAAAGAATCCCATTATTATGCTTGTTCCAAATTCTAATAATACATCGGCCATATCATTGATTTGAAATATTTGGAACATATTAAGGATTTTGTTGGATATTAGTGTTTCTAGATTTGTATTTGACGCCATTATATGATATTCGTAGAGGAAGTTTTCTATCGATTTTATCGGTCCTGCGTAATAGTCTGCTATTTGATAAATATCGATATTTGCGAAGCTCATTGCTTGTGAAATTATCATTGGAACTAATGTATAGATAAGCAAAAATATTACTCCAATAAGGGTTGTTAGTGTTATTATCGTTGAAGGGATGTTTCCTATATGGAGTTTATTGTAGTGTATCTTTCCTAAGAGCTTGATTAATGGCCTGCCTATAAATGATAATACTATCGATATTGCAATGCATCCAACCAGAAAACGGAAATACCATATCCCATAAAGAACTATGGCAATGATGATTATCGATACAACCCATTTAGCAATAACGGGAAATTGATATTTATTTTCTTTCATATTACTTAGGTTTTTTTTATTATGTTTCAGGGTTAATCTTTTATATTATTATCCTCAGAAATCCATTCTGCGTATGAATTTTTGGTTTCGTATAGGCAAAGGCGTGCTAATTCCACTCCTTTTGGCAAGCGTTTTGTTATGCTTTTGGAAAAATCAATAAGGAGATTTTCGCATGTTGGCTGGTATGGGGTTATAATAAGCTTGGTATTGCATTCTTTTAGTGAAAAAAGCATTTGAGAATTATGGGGAACAAGTAATGCATGATCGAGCTTATCAATTATTTCAGAGTGTACAATTGATTTGAGATCTCCAAAGTCCATTACCATTCCATTCTTTAGATTTGTTTCATCATCAATAGGTTCGCCCTTGATTGTAACAAATAATCGGTAACTATGTCCATGTATATTCTTACACAATCCGTCATAGTTGTGAAGTTGATGTGACATTTCAAAATTAAATTCCTTTGTTAATCGTATTTTCATTGAGCAAAATTACATAATTTTTTGCAACCTTAATCAAATTTTCTGAATCTTTGTTTTGTTTTATGCCAGAAGATGTTCTAATAATATTTTGAGTCCTAAACCAAAAAGGATGGACCCTCCAAAGATTAATGCTAGTTTAGGTTTAATAAAATAGGCTTTCATCCCCATAAAAGCGCCCATAAGGGAGAATATAAATGTGCATAAGGCTATTATTCCAACTATAATTAATTGTTGATAAAGGGAGTATTCCAGTCCAAATCCTATTCCAACTATAAATGCATCTATGCTTGTTGCAATTGAAAGGGTTATTAAAACCGATGTTTTAGTGAAATCATATAACATACACTCTTTTAGATTATAACGATAACCTTCAAGGAACATCTTAAGTCCAATAACCGATAATAGTCCAAATGCTATCCAATGGTCAATTATTTGAATATATTCTTTTGAGAAATCTCCTATTAAAGCTCCTAATAGAGGGAAGAGTCCTTGAAAAAAAGCGAAACTGGAGGCTAATATTAAGGCTCTTTTTTTGGTCATTGCCTTTTGAAGTCCACATGTTATAGACACTGCTAAGCTATCCATTGAGAGGGCTATTCCTAAGAATAAGGCTGAAAATATAAATCCTATCATTCCAAAAATGTTTTTACTTTAAACCATTAGTAATATATACAAATTGTTCTACTGTTAGTTGCTCTGCTCTTTTTGTTAATAATTCCGAATCAATATCTTCCATGCTTTTGCCCATAGGTTTAAGAGATTGACGCAACATCTTCCTTCTTTGATTAAAGGCTGTTTTTACAACTGTGATAAATAGTTTTTCATCGCAGTCTAATTTCTTTATTTCATTTCTTTTCATCCTTATTACTGCCGATTTTACTTTAGGAGGGGGTAGGAATGCTGTTTCTTCAACGGTGAAAAGATATTCTAAATCGTAGTAAGCAGAGAGTAATACGCTAAGAATTCCATATACTTTTGTCCCGCATTTTGAACAAATTCTTTGAGCAACTTCCTTTTGAAACATCCCAACTAGTTCGGGAATTAAATCTCTATTTTCAAATACTCGAAATAAGATCTGACTTGAAATATTATATGGGAAATTCCCGATGATTGAATAAGGAGTTGAATAGGGCTTCTCTATATCCATCTTTAAGAAGTCTTCAGAGTAGATCTTATCTTTAAGATTTGGAAAATTCTCGTTTAAGTACTCTACTGATTCTCGGTCTATCTCAACTACTTTAATATCTTTTAAGGCTGGGTTTTCAAATAAGTACTTAGTTAGAACTCCCATGCCAGGACCTATCTCTAAGATATTTGGATATTCTCCTGAAAGGCTAAAGGCAATTTCTTTTGCAATTGCTTCATCTTTCAGAAAATGTTGTCCTAAATGTTTCTTTGCTCTAACTTGATACATATCTTTTTTTTTGTTGTTAGTTTTTTATAATTAAAAAAAAGGGTTCCAAAACATTTAGTTTTTAGAACCCTTAGTTTCAGTTATTAATAAAGATTTAAGCTCCTAACGCAAAACGATAGAATGCTGTTGCAGTTAATTCTTTATCTCCTTCTTGAAGATATTGAAGAACGTTTTTCTTTGTATCTTTAATAAAATCTTGACTTAATAGTGTATTTTCTTTGAAGAATTTGTTAAGTTTACCTTCTGCAATTTTATCTACCATGTTTTCTGGTTTACCTTCTTCACGAATTTGTCCGCGATAAACTTCCATTTCTCTATCTATAGTTTCAGCAGAAATAGTTGTTTTATCTAGAGCAAGAGGTGCCATTGCTGCAATTTGCATTGCAACATCATGTCCTTGTGCATCAAATCCTGTTTTATTTAAAGCTACTATTGTAGCCAAACGATTGCCAGTATGGATATATGAATATACAATAGGTGATTCAAGAGTATCGTATTTTGATAGTTCTATCTTTTCACCAATCTTTGCAACTTGTTCAATTATTAGGTTTTCAACTGTAGAACCATTTATAACTAATGCATTAATTTCTGCTGTGGTTTTTGCCTTAGCAGCAATTGCATTGTCTAATATTAAACGAGTGAAATCAACAAAATCATCATTCTTTGCAACGAAGTCGGTTTCACAATTTATCATAATTATTGCACCAAATGTTTTGTCTTCTGTTGTCGCTGCTAATACACATCCTTCACTAGCATCTCTGTCTGCACGTTTTGTAGCTAGCTTTTGACCTTTTTCACGTAAGTAGTCAATTGCTTTATCCATATCGCCATCACATTCAACTAGGGCTTTTTTGCAATCCATCATACCAACACCTGTGCGTTGACGTAATTCATTAACAGCTGAAGCAGTTATATTTGCCATGATATTTTCTTTTTACTTGTTCAATTATTATTATTATTTCTTTTGAGCTGGTTTCTTTGCAGAAATTACTTTGCGTGGACGTTGTTTCTTTTCAGATGAATCATCTTCACTAACAGCTTTAACTCTTTTAATCTTCACTCCATCTTTTGAATTTGAATCATCTTCATCTTCATCTAAAAGTTCAGTTGCTAATGCTTTTTCGTTTATTTCTTCAGCTTCTTCTGCAGCGTCACGAGCATCTTTATCCATCTTTCTTTCATTCAATCCATCTTCAATTGCTTGGCACATATATTTTACTATTAATGCTATAGATTTTGAAGCGTCATCATTTGCTGGGATTGGGAAATCAATAAGATCAGGATTAACATTAGTATCAACTAATGCAAAGATTGGAATGTTTAAACGACGAGCTTCCGCAACAGCAATATGTTCTTTGTTTATATCAATAACAAAGATTGCTGAAGGAAGACGAGTTAAATCGGAGATAGAACCTAAGTTTTTTTCCAATTTTGCTTTTTCACGTGATAATTGAAGGCGTTCACGTTTGCTGATTTTTGATGTATCTTTATCGTTGATTAGTTTATCAAGTATGTTCATCTTCTTTACTGCCTTACGGATAGTAACGAAATTTGTTAACATACCTCCTGGCCAACGTTCAGTTACGAATGGCATATTCACTGTTGTTACTAATTCAGAAATAACTTCTTTAGCTTGTTTCTTAGTAGCAACGAAAAGAATTTTCTTACCAGATTTTGCTATTTGTTTTATTGCTGTAGCAGCTTCATCTGCTTTTTCAGCTGTTTTGTGTAGGTCAATAATGTGAATACCATTTTTCTCCATAAAAATATAAGGAGCCATTTTTGGATTCCATTTTCTTTTCATGTGTCCAAAATGAACACTTGACTCTAACATTTCATTAAAATCTAACATCTTGTTTTTCTTTGTTTGTTTACATTCCTTTAATTAATTCAATTGATAAGTAGTTGGAGGAAAAACCCAAATCTTATCAATTTGGATACTAAACAGCAATCCAATAAATCGTTTAACGCTTGCTAAATTGGAAACGTTTACGAGCTTTCTTTTGTCCTGGTTTCTTTCTCTCAACCATACGAGGGTCTCTACGAACCAAACCTTTAGCCTTTAAAGCTGGACGATTTTCAATATCAATTTCACATAATGCACGAGCAATCGCCATACGTAAAGCTTCTGCTTGTCCAGTAGTTCCACCACCATCTAGGTTAGCTTTTACATCATATTGTCCAAATACTCCTACTGTTTCAAATGATTGACGACAAACATATTGCAATGTTGGAGTTGGGAAATATTCCTTATAATCTCTACCATTTATAGTAATATTACCACTGCCTGCACTCATATAAATACGAGCAACAGCAGATTTTCTTCTTCCTATTTTGTTTATTACTTCCATGAAATTATCTGATTGAATTTAAATTAACTACTTTTGGTTGTTGAGCTTCGTGTTGATGCTCAGTTCCAGCATAAACATAAAGATTTCTGTATAGAGCAGCTCCCAATTTATTTTTTGGTAACATTCCCTTAACGGCATGTTCTATAACACGTATAGGATGTGTTGCTAATACTTGTTTTGGAGATGCAAATCTTTGACCACCAGGATAACCAGTATGACGAACATAAACTTTATCAGTTAATTTCTTTCCTGTAAAGCGAATTTTTTCGGCATTGATAATAATAATATTATCTCCACAATCAACGTGAGGAGTAAAGGATGGCTTATGTTTGCCTCTTAACACATTTGCCACTTTTGTAGCCAAACGTCCCAAAATTTGATTTTCTGCATCAATAATTATCCACTCTTTTTGAACGGTTTCTTTGTTAGCAGATACGGTTTTGTAACTTAACGTATTCATTTTTTAAATTTATGTTTTTAAAACATCAAAATTCTACTCTGTTTTTCGAGTAAATATTACTTTAAATCCTTGTTTTATTTTCAATTCCAACGGGCAATCAGAAAGACATAAAACAATGATAATCATCCCGCTAAACATATTGGTTATTGGATAATAAGATGTGCTTAACCTATGTTTAGGGTTTGCAAAGATACAATCTTTTATTTTATTTACAATACTTTAGATCTTTTTTTTCAAATTTCTATTCTCTATATTGTTATTCATAATTTTTTTTTTACCTTTGCTCAAATATTATATCAATTTTATGGAAAACGATGATACATATAATAGTATAAAGAATTGGGCAAAAGAAGATAGACCACGTGAAAAATTAATGCAAATAGGCAAGAAGAAACTTACCAATGCTGAGCTTTTAGCAATAATTATAGGTTCAGGCTCGAGAAAAGAATCTGCCGTTCAGTTGGCTCAAAAAATTTTAAATTCGGTGAATAATAATGTCAATGAACTTTCCTCCCTAACCTATAAAGATTTAATAAATAAATTTAAAGGAATAGGGGAGGCAAAATCGATTAATATTGTTGCAGCTCTCGAATTAGGTAATAGGCGGAAAGAAATTGATGAAGATGATATTATTATTAAGGAACCCAATCAGGTTTATAATGTTTTGTTTTCTGATCTTGCAGATTTGGAATATGAAACTTTTTGGATAATTCTTATGAGTAATTCTCAGCGATTTATTAAAAAAGTTTGTATTAGTGAAGGGGGTTGGTCAGAAACAAGTGTTGATTTAAAGAAACTATTTAAAATTTGTCTTGAAAATAACTCTTCAAAAATAATTTTAGCTCATAATCACCCCTCAGGTAATATTTTGCCAAGCGAAAGCGACAAGGCAATAACAGAAAGGATATCTAAAGCTGGGAAAATACTTTCAATAAATGTTTTAGATCATGTTATATTTGGAAGAAATGGGGAGTATTATTCCTTTGTGGAGAAAAATATTATGGGTTGAGGGATTTTATTATTTCCCCTTAACAGTTTTATATTCTTCGTTTAGACCCTTTATTATTTCATCAGTAATGTCAAAAGCATCATCTGCATAGAGTACAGTACTAGATATATAAGATCTGCTTAAGATAATGTTGAATTTTTGATTCTTTTGATTATAGTCTTTAATGAAAGCGTAAACTGAATTAAGTAGTTTTTTGTTGTCTTCATTTTGACGTTCTTGTAATTGAGCCATCATCTTTTGTTGAAGCATAGGAAATTCTTGTTGACGGCGAGTTAAATCCTCTTCTTTCTTTTTTTGTTCGGTTAATGTAAGCTTATCTCCTGTTTTTACATAATTTTCATAATCGGATTGAAGTTTCTTCCCTTGAGCTTGATAATTTGATTCCAATGAAGTTTGATATGAAGTTAATCCTTTTTCCAAATCCTTAGCATAATCATATTGGGCTAAAATAGAATCGGTATTAACATATGCAATTTTTAAATCTCCTGTTTGAACAATTTTTGGAGTTGAGGATACATTGTTATTATTATTATCTCCACAGAAAGACAAACATAGTAAAACTACAACACCTACAAATGACAGTATAGATAGAGTTCCAAATATTATTAATAGAGGAGATTTTTTTTCCTTAACATTTACTATTCCATCTTCTGAAGGAAATTCTGGAATTATCTGCTCTTGAATATTATCGTTTTCTAATTCTTGGTTATCCATATTGTTCATTTATTAAAGGATTATGAGATTGCAAAAATACTAAAATTCTATAATAAAAAAAGACTTACCAAGAAATAAATCAAGGTAAGTCTTTTTTAATTGAAATAGTATATACTAATAACGATCGCTATTATAATTACTTCTACCTCTTTGGTTTCTGTCAAAACCACCGCCACCACGGTTGCTATCGCCTCTATCCTCACGAGGACGAGCTACTGCAACAGAGATAACTTTCTTATCAAAAGAAGCTCCGTTAAGTTCTTCAATTGCTTTTTGTCCGTGTTCGTCAGACATTTCAACAAATCCAAAACCTCTTGAACGGCCAGTAAATTTGTCAGTAATAACTTTTGCTGAAGAAACTTCACCGTATTCTTCAAACGCTTGTCTTAAGTCATCATCATTGATAGCGTAACTTAAGTTTGAAACAAAAATGTTCATATAAAATAAATTAAATAATAAAATGAGGGGAAAATCTTTTTTTTTAGA
>JALNVJ010000015.1 GCA_023227645.1 Bacteroidales bacterium
TCATATGAATAGGTTGAAAAAACATAATATGGATGATGTATTTCCATATACTTATACTTTTGACACTTGTAAGGTTGTTCCTAAGCTATATGATGATAGATTAAAAGATGCCTTAAAAATAGAGATAGGGATTTGACCCCAATGCCGTTTTGGCTCTAAAGAAAGAAAAGATAATGGATATGTTTTATTTTCTTGAATTTATTTTCTTAGATAATATACTGATATTTAGACTATATATAAATAACTTTCTATAAAACTACTTACTTACTTGCTTTTTTTGGTAAATAAATTTGTTCCTTGGGAAAATATATTGTAGTTTTGCATCGTTATCTAAAAGAGAAACAATTTCTAAAGAAAAACTAAATAGCTATTATGAAATATTTAATCATTGGAGGAGTAGCTGGTGGTGCAACTGCAGCAGCTCGAATAAGAAGAATTGACGAATCATGCGAAATTCTTTTATTAGAAAAAGGTAAGTATATATCTTACGCAAATTGCGGGTTACCATATTATATAGGTAATGTAATTACAGATAGAGATAAACTATTTGTTCAAACACCTGCTTCTTTTGGAAGTAGATTTAATGTTGATGTTAGAGTTGAAAACGAAGTAATGTCAATCAATAAAGACAATAAAGAAGTAACTATTAAAAGAAATGATGGAAGTATATATGTTGAATCATATGATAAACTATTACTCTCCCCTGGGGCTTATCCTGTTCGTCCACCATTGAAAGGAATTGATAGCGAAGGCATTTTTACCCTAAGAAATGTTAGTGATACCGATAGAATTAAAAACTACCTTTCAACTAAACCAATCAAAAAGGCAGTTGTTGTGGGTGCAGGTTTTATTGGCTTGGAAATGGCTGAAAATCTTCACGAAACTGGAGCTGAGGTTACTATTGTTGAAATGGGCAACCAAGTTATGGCACCAATTGACTTTTCTATGGCATCTCATGTTCACCAACACCTTCTTCAAAAAGGAGTAAACTTAGAATTGCAACAATCGGTTGAAAAATTTGAGAAAAAAGGAAACCAAGTAAATGTTATTTTAAATAATGGCAAGGTAATTGAAGCAGATATTGTGATTCTTTCAATTGGAGTTCGTCCTGAAACAGCACTTGCTCAATCAGCAGGAATTAAGATTGGAGAAGCTGGTGGTATTTGGGTTGATGAGTTTTTAGAAACATCGGTAAAAGACATTTATGCTGTTGGAGATGCAATTGAATTTCCTCACCCATTAACAGGAAAACCTTGGTTAAACTATTTAGCTAACCCTGCAAACCGTCAAGGTAGAATTGTGGCTGATAATATAGTTTTTGGGAATAAAGTAAAATATGAAGGAGCAATTGGAACCTCAATAGCTAAGGTTTTTGATATGACAGTTGCATCCACAGGATTATCTGCAAAAAAACTAAAACAATTAGGTATCGATTATAGGTCTTCCTTCACTCACTCAAATTCACATGCTGGATATTATCCTAATGCACTACCTATTTCAATCAAAATAATTTTCGATCCAAAGGAAGGAAAAATTCTAGGGGCTCAAATAGTTGGTTACGATGGGGTGGATAAGAGAATTGACCAAATTGCATTAATAATTAAGAAAAACGGAACAATTTACGATTTAATTGAACTAGAACATGCTTATGCTCCACCTTATTCATCGGCCAAAGACCCAATAGCAATTGCTGGATATGTTGCAAGTAATATTGTTAGTGGTATAGTGAAGATTGCATCTTGGAGAGAACTTAGAGATGTAAACAGAGCAGACAGTATAATCTTAGATGTTAGGACGGAGGCAGAATGCTCAATGGGAATGATTCACGGAGCAATAAATATTCCGGTTGATAGCTTAAGAGAAAGAATGAACGAACTACCTAAAAATAAAACAATTTACATTTATTGTGCAGTTGGATTAAGAGGTTATTTGGCATATAAAATATTAGCTCTTAATGGATTTACTGATATTAAAAATGTTTCAGGTGGATATAAAACCTATTCAACAGCAATGGCTCCTGTTTCAGAAGTAAAGAAACAGATTATAGAACTTGAACACGAAGATATTGAACAAACAAATAAACTAGAAAGTTCAAAACCTGTTATAATTGACGCTTGTGGCCTACAATGCCCAGGCCCTATCATTAGATTAAAAACAGCAATTGACGAAATTAAAGATGGAGAAAGAATTGAAATACATTCAACTGATGCTGGCTTTGCACGAGACGCACAAGCTTGGTGTGATAATACTGGAAACTTACTAATTTCTTCTGTTGTAAATAAAGGAGTTTATGAAATTTTGGTTGAAAAGAATCCAAAAAGTTGCGAAACAATAAACTCTTGTCAAAATAAAGGGAAAACCTTTGTTGTATTTAGTGATGATTTAGATAAGGCTCTTGCTTCAATGGTACTTGCTCACGGTGCAGCAGCAACTGGCGAAAAAGTAACTATGTTTTTCACCTTCTGGGGACTTAATGTTATTAAGAAAATTAATAAACCTAAGGTAAAGAAAGATATATTTGGAAGAATGTTTTCAATGATGTTACCTTCAAGCTCTCTAAAACTCCACTTATCTAAAATGAGTATGCTTGGAATAGGAGATAAAATGATGAGACATATTATGAAGAAAAATAATATACAGTCATTAGAATCGCTAAGAGATCAAGCCCTAGCAATGGGTGTAGAATTTATTGCATGTCAAATGTCAATGGATGTTATGGGCGTTGCAAGAGAGGAACTCTTAGATGATGTAACAATTGGAGGGGTTGCAACCTATATGGAAAGAGCAACAAAAGCCGACGTAAACTTATTTATTTAATAATCATATGTTAGATAACTTTAAAGATAAGGCAGAGTTTTGGGATAATCCCGATAAGATTAAAATGACTGAGAAGTTTTCCAAACAACTTACAAATAGTATATTCTTGTATAAGAAAGATAATTTGGCAGAGGTTGGTGCAGGAACTGGACTTGTTGGCTTAAGCTTAGTGGATATGGTTAATAAAGTGTATATGGTGGATAATTCTCCCTCCATGCTTAGGGTTTTAAAACAAAAATTAGATTCAACAAATAAAGATAAGGTTGAAATTTTTGAAGGAGAATTTGAAAATGCAGAAATCAACAACTTAGATGGAGTTATTTGCTTTATGTCATTACATCATATTGAAGACACCAATAACTTTATTAGAGAAGTAAAAAACAAGACAAAGAAAGATGGATTTCTTGCAATTGGTGACCTAATTGAGGAAGATGGAAGCTTTCATTCAGGGAAATTAGTCCCACATTTAGGATTTAATCTTGAAAAAATTTCAAACTTATTAGAAGACGAAGGCTTTATAATTCTTAAGGAAACAGTGTACGACAACATTTATAAAAACGAAAAAAATTATCCAATATTCTTAATTATAGCTCAAAGATGAAAAAAATAATTATATTTGCACTTATGTTTGGAGTAACATCTCTATTCGCATCGTGTGATTCAAAAACAGAAAACAAGAAAATTAATATAGTAACAAACAAAAAAGAAGAAAAAAAGATGAATACGATACATTTAACAAAAGCAGAGTTTATACAAAAAGTTGCCAACTACGAACAAAATCCAAGTGAATGGAAATATTTAGGTGACAAACCATGTATAATTGATTTTTATGCAGATTGGTGTGGACCATGTAAGATGATTGCTCCAATCCTAGAGGAACTAGCAAAAGAATATGAAGGTGAGATTTATATCTATAAAATTGATACCGAAAAAGAACAAGAACTTGCTCAAGCTTTCGGAATTAAATCAATTCCTACCCTTCTTTTTGTTCCAATGAATGAAGCACCTCAATTAGTTAGAGGAGCATTACCAAAAACAGAATTTAAAAAAGCAATAGACGAAGTTTTATTAAAAAAACCTAAAAACAATTAATAATATGGAAAGATTATGTAAGATCCGTGATATCTACACGGCAATTGAAAAATTTGAAGTAGGATTTGAAAAAGAATACGAATTATCTTTAAATGAAGGTATGCTATTATGCACATTGTTGGAAGTAAAAACACTTTCTTCAACAGAATTAGCAAAAAAATTAGGCTTAACTTGCTCTAATACTTCAAAAGTAATTAAATCAATAGAAGGTCAAAATTTTATTGAAAGAAGCTTAGGAAAAGAAGACAAACGCCAAATGTATTTTAAACTAACCAAAGAGGGTGAAGAAAAAATAAGAGCCGTTAAGACTTCTAAGGTTAATATACCTGAAGATTTAAAACCATTATTAGGATAATAAACTAATAATAATATAAAAGCCATATAAAATATTATATGGCTTTTTTTGTTTTTACTAAATTCTAAATATTATCAACATTTGAACCCATCCTCGTTATTCTAATATTCTATACCATTTAGAAAAACCCTATCAACCTTATTTGTTCCATAATAGTATGGCATATATTCTAGGTTAGGTATTTCTTTTGTTATATAGAAGTTAGCTATCTTACCTCTTGCTATTGAACCATGGGTTTTTGAAATTCCCATAGCATAGGCAGAATTGATGGTTGTTGCATTAAATGCTTCCTGTGGTGTCATTCTATAATTTACACAAGCAAAACTTACTATTGTTTGCATATTACCACTTGGGGATGAACCTGGATTGAAATCGGACGCCATAGCAACCGGCAGACCTGCATCCATCATTTTCCTAACTGGTGATAATCTCATATTTAAGAAAAAGGCAGCACCGGGCAATACTGTTGGCATGGTTTCTGAGCCCAATAGGCATTCTATTTCCTCATCTCCAACAAATTCTAAATGATCACATGAAAGAGCATTATGTTTAACGGCTATTTGTATTCCACCTGAATAGTCTAATTCGTTTGCATGTATCTTTGGTCGCATTCCGTATTTAACTCCTTGGGTTAAGATACGGTCAGTTTCTTCAACAGTAAAAAATCCCTTATCGCAAAATACATCAATAAAATCGGCTAAATTATCCTTTGCAACAAGTGGTATCATTTCATTAATAACTAAATCAACAAATTCTCCCTGACGATTTCTATATTCCAAAGGCACACCATGAGCCCCTAAGAAATTGGACTTAATTTTTAAGGGTGATGATTCTTTTAGTCTTTTTATAACCCTAAGCATTTTCAATTCGCTTTCGGTATTTAAACCATATCCTGATTTTATCTCCACAGCACCAGTTCCCATCCTAATTATTTCATCAAGGCGTTTCATCGCATCTTCAAATAAATCATCCTCGGAGGTTTCTTGTAATCGTTTGGCGGAATTAAGTATCCCTCCTCCCCTTTGTGCTATCTCTTCGTATGATAATCCTCTAATCTTATCTATATATTCAATTTCTCTACTTCCTGAATAAACTAAATGGGTATGAGAATCACAAAAAGAAGGAAAGACAAGCCTATTTGTTGCATCAACAATATTATCTGCCTGCGTTTCTTTAATATTTTCCATTTCCCCAAAATCAAGTATCTTATCATCTTCTATTAAGAGGTAGGCATTTTTTATGGTTGAAATCTCAGTCATATCTTTTCCACATACTTTTAGCCTTGGATTTTCCTCTACTTGAACTAGTTCTTTGATATTTATTATTAAGGTTTTCATTTTCTAAAATTTTACTTTGATTAAAATAGTTTTTATTGATCAAACATTTTATCCATATAACTATCATTAAATATTTGGCTTGCTAAATCTGAAATGATAATTTCTTGGAAATCGTTTGATTTGGTAACAAGAGTTGATTTCCCAGAGCAAATTTCTATAACTTTATTATTATTATTAGAAATCTGTGAATCTATTATTTTATACGTTTTCGTAATTTCTGGATTATATCTTGCATATATCTCAATAACCTTTTCAACATTGATTATCCTTATCATTCCATTTCTGTTGGGCATTAGTAAGGATAAATTATAACCCAATTCTTTATAAAGAGTTATTGTTTTCTCCTGATGAACTATTGATTTATGAGAGTCTGCATTTTGCTCATCAATAAAACAATTGGAATAACCATATCGGAGATAGGTTTGGGTTAGCTCGTCGGTTGCTGGTATTAAACAAGAAAGTATATAGTCTTGAGATATCATACTTTCAAATACTTTTTGCATCGCAATTCTAAAATAGCCCTTATTACGAAATTCAGGATTGGTAAGAACAGCTGTAACGTAGGCAATTGGTATTATATCACTAAAATACTTATAAGAGTATCTAACGATTAAACTCATATAAATAAAATCATCATCTAAATTATCTGTGTTAATTATTAGATTTTCAGGACTATAATAGGTTGAAAAGTATTTATCTAAAAATTCTCTTTCATCTCCAAAATGCGTTTTCCATTCTCTTTTAGCTATTTCTTGTTTCATAGTAGTGTTGCTAAGGTTTTATGAATTAATTCCACAGGTTGATAGGATAGCTTAGCTTTCCTCAATCCCTCTAATCCAAGATCTTCTTCCCTATTAACATAGATATAATTTTCTGGCAATCGGCTTGAAAACTCTTTATTTATTATTGCATAAGCTCCATCAAAACTTGTATTTGCTTTCTCTATATGAGTGCAGAAAGTTTCATTATTAACCTTTGAACCAAGCGTAAAGGCAACCATTGTTCCTTCAACAAATACGGCACCTGCAATAAGAGCGAGGGCATCAAAATTATCTGCAAAGTATTTAATTACTTTTAACTCATCATTATATCCTTCTATGTTTTCAGGATGGTCTTTCGCATTTTCCAAAAGCCAACGTTCTGCAAAATCAATACAAAGGTTAATGTTGTATGCGTTGATGTCAAGATATTCATAATTATAAGTCTTAGTGAATTTATTAACATGGTTTCTTTTTGCTTGCAATTTCTTTCCACTAAGAGTTGATAATGATTCTCGGAGGTAAACGTAATCAAAATACTCTCTCTTCTCTATTATACTAAATTTATCACAAAAATTCGCTTTAAACTCATCATTGCAGTCAATCATCATATTCATCTTATAACCACATTCTACAGAATCTTTAATAAGCATTTCAATGATTTGAACTCTATTTCCTTGTCCAATTGGACAGTGATAACAAATTTCCTTGTTTAGTACATAATGAACTCTTGTTACCAAAGTGTTGTCAATTATTGCATACTCACCATTTAATGCAAATGTCCAAGCACATAGGTTAGCAAATGCTGTTTCACAATTCTTTATAGTTTTATATTGATAAAAAGAATCAAACAATTCTTTATCTTCTGGTCTTACTTTCTTAAATTTTATCATAAATTCGTCATTTTTACAAATGCAAATATAAGACAATTAAAAATTTCTATTATCTTTGCAGTAGTTTAATTAATAAAAAATAAAAATTATGACAAAATTCGTACTGTCTACGTTTTTGCTTTTTTGCATTATGAGCACAACTTATTCACCTTTGTATGCTGATAATGACTTAAAAACAATAAATAACACAAATACAGTAAATTTGTCTGAAGACAATAGTTTTTCAGCTCCAAAACATAAACCAAAATCGAAAAGAAAAAGCAGTATGAAAGTTCCTAAAAAACAAGGTGAATTTCATGTTGGTCTTGAAATTGGAGCAAATATGACTTCTGTTACAGCTTCACAGGGTTATAAAGATATTTCTCTGGCTATTATGCAAAACGGAGCATTTGTTTCTGCTCCTGGTATTGGTTTTCAAGCTGGATGTTATTTTGATTATAATCTTTCAGAGGTAATTTTCTTAGAAGTTGGAATATTCGGAATACAAAGAAATTTCAAGGAAACTGCAACTTTTGCAAATCCTTTGGCTATTCTTTCTGTGGAATCAACCTCTAGTCCACTTTACGCAAGATTGCCTATTCTTCTTGGTGCAAACATTTCTTTATCAGAAACTTCCTCATTCAACATTAAAGCCGGTACTTATTTTGGATATGGTATGAATGGGAAGGTTAAAAAAATCTCAAGTATGGTTATGGGAACAACAGAACCAGTAACACAAGAGGTCAGTTCTAATTTCTTTGAAGTGTCCGAAGAATTAGAATTTGGTATTAGAGCTGGTCTTGGATTTGAGTTTTCACAAAAAACTATTGGATTTTTTCTTGATTATGGTTTATCTAATATTGTGAAAAACGCACAAGAAGGCGTTTCTAGAAAAGCTACTTCTATGGGATTAAGTCTTGGTTATAGATTCTAAGGATAAGAAAATCAAATATCATAAATTAATGAAAGAGGCGAGCCAATTGTCTCTTTTTTTTTTATATTTGCAAAATAGATTTATTATGTCGAAGAAGAAAACTAAATATATTTTTGACCAAAAGTCTTTGTCTTTTAAGATTAAGCATACTACACTAAATGAAAAAATAAAGACTGTTTCATTTAGTGTTGTCTTTGGTTTAGTGGTGGCTGTCGTTTTTATTGTTATTATTTATTTTTTTATTGATTCACCTAAGGAAAAAATACTTAAACGTCAGGTACAGACCTATGAAAGACAATATAATGTTTTAAATAAAGAAGTAGATAGATTATCAGAAGTATTAAGTGTTCTTGAAGACAGGGATAAAGATGTATATAGGGTGATTTTTGAGGCCGAACCCTCTAAGCTTGACTATGGAAAATTAATCAACAAACATAGCCTACTGCTTAATTCTGGGGTTAATACAACTGAATTAATAATTAATACTTCCAAAAAAATTGACGACCTAACAAAGAGATTATATATCCAATCGAAATCTTTTGACGAGGTGTTTCCTATTGCAAAATCGAAGAAAGAACGTATGGTTTGTATGCCAGCAATCTTACCTATTTCAAAAAAAGCTTCTACTTTAGTATCAGGATTTGGCTCTCGCTTTCATCCTATTCTTCAAATACGTAGAATGCATACAGGAATTGATTTCTCAGCAAAGACAGGAACTCCTGTTTATGCAACAGCTGATGGAATGGTTGCTGATCCAAATAGCTCTGGCACGGGTTATGGTTTATGTATTGTGATTAATCATGGTTTTGGTTTTGAAACTCTCTATGCTCATCTTTCTAAAATAAAAGTTAAGTCTGGACAAAAGGTTAAGAGAGGTGATGTGATTGGTTTTGTGGGCAGCACAGGATTAAGCCAAGCTCCTCACCTACATTATGAAATACGAAAAAATAAACAACCAATTAATCCGGTTTATTATTTCTTCAACGATTTAAGTATTGAGGAATATGAAAAAGTGATTGAGAAGTCACAAGAAGATAATCAAAGTTTATCATAAAATGGAAATAGTTATAGAAGAAACATCAGGATTTTGTTTTGGTGTAATTTCTGCAATTAATCTTGTGGAAAAAGAATTAAAAAATACAAATAAATTATATTGCTTAGGAGATATTGTTCATAATGATATGGAAGTTGATAGGTTAGCTTCTATGGGGTTAGAGATTATCAACTTAGAAAAGATGAAAGAGCTTAGAAACACTAAAGTTGTGATAAGGGCTCATGGCGAACCACCCTCAACTTACGAACTTGCAAAAAAGAATAATATTGAAATAATTGATGCTACTTGCCCTATTGTTCTTCGCCTTCAGAAAAATGTTATGAATGCATATCATCAAATAAATAAAACTGATGGAAAAATAATAATTTACGGTAAAAAAGGTCATGCTGAAGTTATTGGTCTGGTTGGTCAAACCAAATCTCAGGCCTGTGTTATTAGCAATATTAATGACTTAGATACAATCGATTATACTAAGCCTCTTCATATATTTTCTCAAACCACAATGAATAAAAATGAATATTCAGCAATTTGCGAAGAAATTGAAAAGAGAGTAGAAAAAGCTGATGGCATTAGTGGTGAAAGGCTAGTTATTACAGATTCAATTTGTAGGAAAGTCTCTTCACGAACCACACAATTACTCAACTTTGCTGATAGCGTTGATGTGGTTTTATTTGTTAGCGGAAAGAATAGCTCCAACGGAACATATTTATACTCTTTATGTAAGAAACACAAAGATAGGACATATTTTATATCAACTAAAGAAGACATAAAGAAAGAATGGTTTGAGAACTGTAAAAGGGTTGGAATATCTGGAGCCACAAGCACTCCAATGTGGTTAATGGAAGAAATAGCAGATTATGTATCTAAATAAGCTTAAATTAAATAACTTTAAAAACATAAGTGAAACAGAACTTTCTTTTTGTAAAAATGTGAACTGTTTTGTTGGGGAAAATGGTGTTGGGAAGACAAATCTATTAGATTCTATTCACTATCTTTCTTTTTGTAAGAGTTATTTTAATCTTATTGATGGGAATAATATTAATTATAATGAAGATTTCTTTGCCATTCATGGCTTCTATAATTTTGATGATAATTCAAATGAGAAGTTTTCTTGTAGTTTGAGAAGAGGAGAAAGAAAACAATTTAAGTGTGGGGATAAAGAATATAATAAGTTTTCTCAGCATATTGGAAAAATCACATTAGTTATGATTACCCCATCCGATCAAGAACTAATTATTGGAGCAAGTGAACTTAGAAGAAGATTCCTTGATTTAGTTATCTCTCAAGCTGATAAACTTTATTTAGACAATCTAATTAAATATAACAAAGCACTTGAACAAAGGAATCGTTTGCTAAAGCATTTCTCAACAAATATGAGTTTTGATGAAGATTCCATAATGATTTGGGATGAACAACTAATAAACTATGGCTCAAAGATACATAAAAAGAGGAAGGAATTTATTAAAGATTTTGCTAATCTATTCCAATTCTATTATAATTTCATAACATCAGAAAAAGAAATTGTATCTTTGGAATATGATTCATTGGATTTAGAAAACAATTATAAACAATTGCTTATAGATGCAAGGCATAAAGATAGGGTACTTGGTTACACATCTATTGGAGTTCATAAGGATGATTTAGGACTTAGAATGGATAATAGGAATATTAAGAAATATGCTTCTCAAGGGCAACAAAAATCTTTTCTTTTGGCTCTAAAGCTAGCACAGTTTGAATATATTTTCAAAATAACCAAAATTAAGCCTATATTGCTATTAGATGATATATTCGATAAATTGGATTTAAATAGGATTAGTAAACTAATGGAGCTGGTTGGTAGCGATAGATTTGGACAGTCATTTATTACTGACACTCAAATAGGAAGGATAGAAGATATTTTCAAAAGCACAGATATTGAGCATAAGATATATAAATTAACAGAGAAAGGTATAGTGGATGAAAACTAGGAATTATGTTGATAAGATAACATTTAACGTTAGGGAAACAAAAGAAAAAAACATTAGTGATGTAATGAAAGACTTTTTCTCTTATTATCATATTGATGCAAATTTAAATGAAGGTGATATAATTGCAACTTGGAGAGATATTACAGGAGAGTTGATTTATAAACTTACAACAAAAATTAACGTGGAAAATAATTGCTTATATGTTAAGGTTAATTCGCCTGCCCTAAAACATGAGTTAATGATGGTTAGAACCTCCGTTCTTGAAAAAATCAAGACCAAACTACCCGATTGTAAACTAAGAAATATTTATATTAAATAGAATTGGTTAATAAATAATATAAACAAATTAGGATGGGTTTTGTTAGAGGATTTACAAATAAGTATGTTAAGGGTAATGAGATGTTTTCACGATTTGTGAATGTGTTTTCTGTTGACCTACTGGTTAGAGGAGCCAATCTATTATTAATTCCTGTCTTCCTCTACTTAATGACCAGACATGAGTTTGGTATATATAATTATCTCTACTCATTTGCAGGTACTGCAGCTGGAATATTAAATTTTGGATTCTATGTTGCCCTAGCCAAACTCTATGCAGACACAATTGAGAATAAGGAGAAACAATCCTCAATGATATTTACCATCTCAACCTCACTTATTGCTCTTTTGGCAATCTCTCTTATTATAATTTATTTCACTAAGGCAGATATAAGTTTCTTCAACTATTCAATGAAGAACAACCTCGACGAGATTAATACATCCATATACCTAAACTATAGGTTTTTTGTATTTATTGCTATGATTTCAATGGTCTTTACAAACTACCTTACCTTCTATTTTGTTAGCTCAGAGAATATACCCAATCTTCAAAAATTTAATATTTTTCGCCTAATACTATCTAATGGTACTGCAATTCTAGTCTTATATTTTTCTTCCTCAGATACTGTCTTTTTAAGATTAGCAATTACATATGTGGCAGAACTAGTTCTAACAATAATATTCGGCAGATTAATCGTTAAGAGGTTTGTCCCCAAATTTGATATCTATTATTTGAAGAAAGCATTCAAACTCGGGACCCCCATTATGGTTGCTGCAATTATGGGAATTATGGTTAATTTCGGCGACAAGTTCTTTGTTATGAAATATGCAGGAGTTAGTGATTTTGCTGACTATAGCTTGGCAATACTCTTAGCCACAATTATTCTTATAATATTCCAATCCTTTAATTTTGTTTGGCTACCATTATTTTTTAAAGAAAAGGATATAGCAACCCTAAGAAGAAAAACTAAGCGTTATACTATTATTATGTTTACAACCCTAATGGGAATTGGAATATTAATTTTCATTGGCGTATGGATTGCCCTAAAATTTAAAATAATACCCCAAACCTATTCCCAAGGGATATTAATTATCTTACCAATTCTAATTCTTGCTCAAGTATTTGCAGCACTTATAGGACTATATATTAATTATATGACATATTTCGAAAAAACCTATATACAAGTATTCGTTGGAGCAATAATTAGTTTTATTGGGTATTTCCTTTTCGATTACCTAACTGAAGCATATTTGGGAATTGGGGCAGCAATCGCCCTTCTAATACTTAATATCCTTACATTTCTTTTTTATTACACAAGAACTCAATATTATATCAATAATAGGTTAAGAGATAATAATTCATAGTCTTTTTTTATTAAATTCTACTCTTTATTGCTTATTATGGTCTAAATATACTATATTTGCAATATCTTATATATACATTTATCTTTTTGCAAGATTAAGGATTGATGCCAACTAATATTACTAATTAATAAATGTAATTAAACAATGAAAGAAATCAGCAAACCTTTAAATGAAGTTTTAAAAATCATTTCAAAAGATAGAGACAGGACAAATATTATGCGTAAATATGAACAAAAGACAATTGCATATTTAGTACAATATGTTCCTTCGTTCATAAGCTCGGATATGCTAACTGGCATTGGGCTTGCAGGTAATTTAATTTTAGGATTAAGCTTTATTTTAGGACACTACTTTAACCCGTATTTTTTATTATTTGGAATATTGGGTTCAATAATTAATTGGTATGGAGATTCACTCGATGGAAGACTAGCATACTATAGAAAGAAAGCAAGAAAATGGTATGGCTTTTGTTTGGATATAACAATTGATTGGATTGGAATTACTGCAATAGGAATTGGTTTTATTATTTATCTTGGTGATCAATGGTCATTAATTGGATATGGTTTTATAGTAATGTATGCATTAGAAATGATAATTACACTTTTAAGATACAAGATAACTAATAAATACTCTATTGATTCAGACCTACTAGGACCAACAGAAGTTAGAATAGTGATATGTTTGGTTTTGATTCTTGAGGTTATCTTCAATGGTTCCTTCCTCTACTTTGCAATAATATCTACATTAATTCTTTTGATCTCAAATATTAAAGATATATCAAACTTGCTTAAATTAGCTGATCTTAGAGACAAACAAGAACATGAAGAATCTAATAAAAGTATTTAATAAGAGATTATTAACTTTTACCAAAGCACAGATTTCTGCATTAATTGGTGGCGGTGTTGATTATCTAATAATGATTTTCTTTACCGAAGTCTTTCATATTCATTACACAATAAGCATTGGAATAGGTGGTATTATTGGAGCAATAGTCAATTTTTCGATAAATAAGTATTGGACATTTCAATCTAAAGAACAAACTTATCATAATAGGACACTAAAACAATTACTTAAATTCGCAGTTATGGTAATTAATAGCATAATATTAAAAGCATCTGGTACATATTTCCTAACATCAGTTTTCAAGGTTGATTATAAAATAACTCGTTTGATTGTTGATTTAATAGTATCATTACTTATAAACTATAACCTCCAAAAGTTTTGGGTATTTAAAAAGAAATCCATAGAATAATTATTAACCTATAGATTAGAATAGTAACTCCCTAAACATATGAGATTATTAACATTTCAATTAACAGAACTAACTCTTCGTTTTAATTTCCTGAATCACCGTTTTAATTTCTTGAATCACCGTTTTAATTTTCTGAAACGAAGATCTATTTTTTTTGTACAAGGCACAAACATTTTTCAAACCAAGCACTAAGTTTATTATATTTTTATTACCTTTGTAAATTGAAATAAACTATATAATGAAAAGAATACTTGTTACCGGAGGAGCTGGTTTTATTGGCTCTCATCTATGTGAAAGATTATTGAATGAAGGAAACGAAGTTATCTGTTTGGATAACTACTTTACCGGAAACAAAAGAAATATCATTCATCTCTTAGAAAATCCTTATTTTGAGCTTATTCGCCACGATGTATGCTCTCCTTTTTTTGTAGAAGTGGATGAAATATACAATCTAGCCTGTCCTGCCTCTCCTATCCACTACCAATATAATCCAATAAAAACGGTTAAGACTTCAGTGATGGGAGCCTTAAATATGTTGGGACTAGCAAAGAGGATTAATGCAAAAATCCTACAAGCATCCACATCAGAAGTTTATGGTGATCCCGTGGTTCATCCACAAATTGAATCATATTGGGGCAATGTAAATCCTATTGGAGAAAGAAGTTGCTACGATGAAGGCAAACGCTGTGCAGAAACCCTCTTTATGAACTACAACAAACAAAACGATGTTAAAATAAAGATTATCAGGATATTCAACACCTATGGTCCTAATATGCACCCAAATGATGGCAGGGTTGTAAGCAATTTTATTGTTCAAGCCCTAAAGGGAGAAGATATAACAGTTGCAGGAGACGGCACACAAACAAGGAGCTTTCAATACGTTGATGATTTACTAGATGCAATGATTAGGATGATGGCAACAAGGGATGAATTCACAGGACCGGTAAACACAGGAAACCCTAATGAATTTACTATCTTAGAACTTGCTCAAAAAATAATAGAACTAACCAATTCAAAATCGCAAATCAAATTCATACCACTACCCCAAGACGACCCAACACAAAGAAAACCAAATATTGATTTAGCCAAGAAAGAACTCGGATGGGAACCTAAGATTCAACTTAATGAAGGATTGGTAAAAACAATAGAGTATTTTGACAATTTATTAAAATCTGGCTACTAGAAATTTAAACACCAAAACACTATGTACAATATCCCAATACTCTTAATAATATTTAATAGATTAGATACAACAGAAAAAGTTTTTGAAGAGATTAGAAAACAAAAACCTAAATACTTATACATAGCTGGTGATGGTCCAAGGATAGACCGAAAAGATGATATTGAAAACTGCAAAATCACAAGATCAATAATTGAAAAGATAGATTGGGATTGTGAACTAAAAACATTATTTAGAGAAGAAAACCTTGGTTGTGGCAAGGCAGTAAGTGGAGCTGTAACGTGGTTCTTTGATAATGTAGAAATGGGAATTATTCTTGAAGATGATTGCCTACCCCATAAAGATTTCTTTCCTTATTGCGAAGAACTATTAATCCGATATAAAGATAATAAGGATATAAAAATGATATCTGGAGATAATTTTCAGAATAGAATACAAAGAGGGAATGCCTCTTATTATTTTACAGCCTACACTCATATTTGGGGATGGGCTACATGGAAAAGAACATGGGATGAATATGATTTTAATTTAAATAATTTATCAAAACAAGATTTTAAAAATACTCTTAAACAGTATTTTTCATCATGGCAAGAGCGTCAGATATGGTTAGATAAATTCATATTAATGAAGAAAAAGCTAATAGATACTTGGGATTACCAATTCACTTTCAATGTATGGGAACATAAGGGTGTAAATATTATGCCAAATGTAAATTTAATCTCAAATATAGGTTTTGGCAAAAACTCAACTCATACTAACGATGACAATAATGTTTTGGCAAACCTTCCCTTGTATCCTATCTTACCAATAAATCATCCTAATGAAATATCTATAAACAAAGAAGCTGATAGATTTTCTTATAAATCTTTATATAAGAAAACATTAATAAGGATATTTTACAGACGAGTTTTGAGGTTATTTAAATAATTAATTAAAACAAAACTATGAATAATTGTGTGATTTGCAATACAAAATTAGATAAAATTTTTAAAACAAAAGTATTAAATAAATACGAAGTTGAATACTTCCTCTGTCCATGTTGTGGATTATTGCAAACAGAAAAGCCATATTGGATAAACGAAGCTTATGAGTCAAGTATTAATGATACTGATTTAGGACTATTGCAGAGGAATTTAAGCTTAATGAAAATTTCCAAAAAAATAATCAACTATGGTTTCAATAGAGAAGGGAAATTTTTAGATTTCGCAGCTGGTTATGGATTATTTGTTAGGCTTATGAGAGACTATGGCTACGATTTCTATTGGCAAGATTTATATACAGAAAATATATTTGCTAAAGGTTTTGAGTATAATGGTGAAAAAATAGATTTAATAACTACTTTTGAGTCATTTGAACATTTTGTTAATCCAATTGAAGAAATCGAAAAATTATTTAAGATAAGCAAGAATATACTTTTTTCAACTGAACTTTATCCAGAGCCAATTCCTCATCCAGACAAATGGTGGTATTATGCTTCTTTTCATGGTCAGCATATTGTTTTCTATTCTAAAAAGACATTTAAATATATTGCCAATAAATATGGTTTGTATTATTATACTAATGGTAAAAATATCCATTTGCTTACAGAAAAAAAGATATCTAATTTATATTTGAAAATAATATTCTTCCAAAATAATATTCAAACATATTTTTCTAAAACATCATTTTTTATAAAAAGAGATGTAGGAATGCTTACTACTAAAATTAAATGAATAAATTCTTGATTTATATTCTATTATTCTATTATCACCTTGAGTTTTTACTTTCAAGGTTAGTACATTTTAATAAAGAGGATAGTATTTGTATATTAAAGATAGATGCAATTGGTGATATGGTTATTTGGTTAGATGTGGCTGAAGAAATTAGAAGAGTCTATAATGATAAAAAGATAGTTTTGATTTGCAATAATGCTTGCCTCCCTCTTGTAAAGCATTTGCCTTTTTTTGATGAAATTATTGGTATTGATAAGCATAAATTCTTGTTTAACATAGTATATAGGACAAAGTTTATTAAGCAGATTGTAAATAGAGAATTTGAAAAAGTAATTAATCCAGTATTTGCAAGGGATTATTTTAGTCAAGATATACTTGTTAGGTTATTAAGAGCAAAAGAAAAGATTGGTAGTCAAGGGCAGTATTTAAATACAGAGAGCATCCTTACTAAAATAATCAGAAATGAAACAAAAAGAAAAAAACAATCAAATAAATTAAAACAGGAGGCTGATAAATACTATACTAAATTAGCAACGGTCAATCCATTAATTATTATGGAAAAGACAAGAAACGCAGACTTCTGTCGTCAATTTATCAGTGAAAGTTTTCTTTCAAATATTCCACAGATTCCTTTTAAACTAGTCTCATTAAATAGTTTTTGCAATTTAATGAGTAAAGAATATATTGTATTATTTACAGGAGCAGGTACACAAAGAAGATTTTGGCCAATAAAAAATTATGTGGATCTATTAAAGAATTTAAAAGGAAATACTATTGTACTTAGTGGAGGAAAAGGAGAAGATAAGATGTGGAAGGATATAGATTCAGAAAATTCTTATGACTATATGAAAAATGTTTATAATTTAATAGGCAAGACTTCTATGATTGAATTATTTTCATTAATAGCAAATGCAAAATATATAATTACTACAGATACTTCAGCTTCACATATAACTGTTATTACAAGAACACCATCTATTTGTTTGTTGGGTGGAAATGATAAAAACCGTTTCCAGCCCTATGAATTAGAAAAAATATCAGAAGAAGATAAAAAGATTCTTCCTAAGGTTGTAAATTATAAAATGGATTGTTATGGTTGTAATGCTATTTGTAAATATATAAAGGATAAGGAAACAACTTGGCCTTGTATTGAGAATATTACTGTTGAGCAAGTTCTTGAAAAAATAAAAGAAATTAAATAATGATTAACCCAAAAGTATCAATAATTACAGTAACATTCAATGCCGAAAAGGTATTGACAAAGACATTAGAAAGCATACGAAAACAGGAATATAATAATATTGAAAGTATTGTTGTGGATGGAGCTTCTAAGGACAAGACTCTTGAGATAGTTAAGGAATATAACGATGTGGTAAAAAAATGGATATCTGAACCAGATAAGGGTCTTTACGATGCTATGAATAAGGGTTTGGATATGGCAACAGGCGATTATGTTTGGTTTCTAAATGCTGGAGATACAATATACAGAACAGATATACTCAATCACTTCTTCCTTTCAGATTTTGTAAAAAGAGATATATACTATGGAGATACCCTGATTGTTGATGAAGATGGCAATAATATTGGTGGTAGAAGACTTAA
>JALNVJ010000016.1 GCA_023227645.1 Bacteroidales bacterium
AGGTTTGTAGGAAAATAGATTTAATCTAATTGAATTTATATTAAGGAAAAAAAAATTTATATTAAGGAAAAAAACTTTTTTATTAAGGAAAAATCTTTTTTTATTAAGGAAAAATTCTGAGTAAGGAAACTGTACAATATTTTGTGTAAACGGGAAAGTATAGATCTAAACTCAGAGCACTAATCTGTCCTCAAATATACAAAAAAAAATGGTTGTCAATTATTTTAGACAACCATTTATGGTATAATTTTAAAAGAATAATTTTATTTTATTGGATGATCTTTTTGGAATGCTTTTAGTCGCTTTTGTAAATCAGGTAGGAGTTCATGTGGTACTAATGATACACAAGCTCTTGCTCCTTCTTCTCTCATAGATCCTGTTATATTTAATGATATTGCTGATATTCCATAATAAACTAATTCATCCAGCATCTCAATTCCTGTCATGCCAGGATAAGAGAATGTGAAATAAAACCCATCAGCTATATCTACATCTAAGTCTTTATCATAAACTATCTTAAAGCCATTATCAACAAAGTCTTTCTTCATTATCTCAGCTTTTCTCTTATAATCTAATAGGTCGTTTCTGAAATTGAATGTTCCATCATTACAGGCTTTGAATATTGCTGTTATTGCATATTGAGCTGAATGTGATGTTCCTGATGTTAGGGCATAAAGTGAACTAAATACAATTGCTCTTCCAAAGCTTCTTTGACCGCAGTATTTTTGTAGGGTATCAGATTCGTAGTTATATAGCTCTGGACTAATAATCATTACTGCTATTCTTTCTCCTGCATAAGAGAATGCTTTTGATCCTGAGATTAATAATATATATTTCTTAGCCCAATGTGCTGCTGAGGGTTGAAATGGTGCTACCCCTGGTTTGGAATAATCTTGACGGAAGTCCATCCCAAAATATGCTAGGTCTTCAATAACCACTACATCGTATTTGTTAGCTATTTCAGCAATTATTTGAAGTTCTTCTTCATTAAAGCAGAACCATGCTGGATTGTTAGGTGAAGAATATATTAAACTTCCAAAATCTCCTTTTGATAGGTAAGATTCTAATTTATTTCTTAGTTTATCTCCTCTGAAGTCATATACATCAAAATGCTCTGTTTCAATTCCTAGTATTCTACATTGCATTTTTTGAACTGGAAAACCAGGGTCGATAAATAATACCTTGTTTTTCTTAGGGTCCATTCTTGAAATGGTTAAAAAGGATGCAAATCCACCTTGCATTGAACCAACGGTTGGAACGCATGAATCTTCTGTAACATCAAGGTTTATAAAATTCTTAATAAAACGTGAGGTTTCATATTTAAATTCTTTTGTTCCATAGATATCAGGATAAATAGCAGCTACTCCATCTTTTAGAGATTGGATTTGTGCATCTAAGCCAATTTGGGTTGCAGGTAATCCAGGAATACCCATTTCCATTCTTATGAATTTTTCTTTGGTTGCAGCTTCTACATCGTCAATAATTTTCTTTACTTCACGAATTGTAGAAGAACCAACGCTCTTAATTTTGTTCTTTTCTAAAATCCCATCAATGAGACTTCGTTCAAATGGTATATTGTGCATAAAACTTGCTTTTAATATGTTAATATATTGCTTTAAATGTCTTTTAAAACTGTGAGTTATTATAGCCTCCACTTGAATTTGGAGAGCCCAGTCCACTAGGTGTATTTTGATTTTGTTGAGTTCGTATTTGCTCGTATTTACTAGTATTGGAAGGGTTTATTTCACTCATTATTGTGATTACCTTATCCTTTTCGTTATCTGGTGCATTTTTAAATATTTGAACAATTTCATCTGCTTTGGCATCAATGAATTGTTGAACGCATACTAGTTGAGTTTTTTCACGATTTACCCTTTGAAGTGATTCGATGGCTAATAATATATTGTTTTTAGCTTCGGATTGATTATCTCCACTCATTTTATCAAGTCCCATTAGATGGTAATTATACCAAACATCATGCATTTGTCGATAAGCTCCATTATTATAATTTTCACTCATCCAATATTTATTTTTTTGGTTCTCAAATGATTTCCATCCTTTTTGTGCTGATTTTTGAGCAGCTGTAACTATGTTTTGACAAATTTGAAAATATTGTACTCCACCACTTGGAGCAAATGAATCGGCATCGATAGCAAGGAAATAATATAGGTAAAATGCGATGGTTGAAGTAAGGTTGTCGTAGTAGGTATTTTGTTCAAATTCGAGGGGTGCTCCTTCTTGGTACTTAAAGAAATAATCTGTTTCTTGGGTATTGAGCATTGTTGTTGTGTAGGACGAATTATATACAGGTCGACGTAATTGAATATTTATAAAATCGGCCTTAAAGTCTTCTTGAGATGAGTGTTCTTTTATGTTAATTGAGATAGAACCCTCAATTTTTTCTTCTATCTTATAGTTTGAATTTGTCCATTTTCTAGAATTAACAAAGTCATTAAGTGCTTTTTGTATGTTTTCATAAATCTTTCTATCTGTTCCTTGAATAGTGGTACTAACACTGACTTGAACCTTAAATTCTTGAGAGAATAAAGTCGAAGATATGATTAATAGTGATGAAAGAATTAGAAGTGTTTTTTTCATAATGAGATTAGTTTGTTAACAATATCAATTGCAACTTCTTCTTTTGATTTTAGTTTATATTCTTCAATATTAAGATTCTTATCTATAATTGTAATTTGATTGGTTGGTACATCAAAACCAGCTCCTTTGTCATTGAGAGAATTCAGAACGATGAAATCAAGGTTTTTATTCTTTAGTTTAATAATTGCATTGTTCTTTTCGTTATCAGTTTCTAATGCAAATCCAATAAGTATTTGATTTGATTTTTTTCTCTTTCCTAGAGAAGCAAGAATATCTACGGTAGGAGTGAGGTTAATTATAAGATTCTCTCCTGTTTTCTTAATTTTATTTTCAGCAACATTTAGAGGGGTAAAATCAGATACGGCTGCCGAAAGAATTGCTATATCAGATTCTTGGAAGTATTTGGTAACTTCATTATACATCTCTTCTGCTGAGACTATATTTATTAACTTTATTTTAGTATTATTTACTTTTAGATGTGTTTTTCCTGAAATAAGAATAACTTTAGCACCTCTATGGGCTAGTTCCTCAGCTATTGAATATCCCATTCTTCCTGAGGAGTTATTACCAATATATCTTACTGCATCAATTTTTTCTTGGGTTCCTCCTGCGGTTACTAAAACGGTCTTGTCTTTTAATGAATGTTGTAAACAAAGATAGTCTTCAATTTTCTTTACAATTTCAATAGGTTCTTCCATTCTACCGTCTCCATCATAACCACAAGCTAAATTGCCTTTGGTTGGAGATATGATTTTTGATCCTAAGGATTCTATTTTTCTTATATTTTCTTGTACAATAGGGTTATTATACATCTTAGTATTCATTGCTGGAGCAATAAATATTTCTTTATTAAAAGCAATAAGACTTGTTGAAAGCGTGCAATCTCCAAGTCCATTAGCCATTTTACCTATTATATTTGCAGTTGCTGGTGCCAGAATGAAGATATCTGCCCAGTCAGTTAGTGAAATATGTTCTGTTGTATATTCTTCATCAGAATTGAACATCTGGTGATATACATTATTTTTAGAAAGGGTCCTAAGAGTAGTTAAGGTAACAAATTCTAAGGCATTTTGGGTGGTAATTATTTTAACTTCACAATCCTTCTTTATCAATTCTCTTATTAATAAAGGGATCTTGTAAGCGGCTATTCCTCCACTTATGCCAATAAGTATTTTCTTACCATTAAGCATCTCTTATTTTTTATGTTTTTTAGCCTTTTCTTCTTTTAATTCTTGTGCTTGTTTAACTTCTAAAATTAAATCATTAACTGCCCCTTTTCCGTTTTCATCATTTCTATATACCAATTGGTCATTAAAATATTCGTTTATAGCTATTAATGTAGATTTTGGTAGTTGTTCATAAAAACGAGCTATTTCAATTTGCTCTCTGTTTTCAAAAATTTCTTCTAGATTATCGTTTTGAGATGCAAATTCTTCAATCTTGCGATATAGTTCTTGTTTTATATCTTGAGAAATTTGATTAGAACGTTTTGAAAGCATGCTAATTGTTTCATACATGTTTTCTGTTACTTTGTTAAAAGCGTCACTATCACGTGTTTCTGTGGTTTTATCTGCCTTTGTTCTTTTGTAATCCATTTTTTTATATCTTATTTATTTAATTCCTTTAAACACAAGTCGTTTATTTTTTTTAATTCCGGAATCTTTGATGATTCGGGATAAAAGGCTAAAAACTTATCATAGTCATTTATAACCCATTCTATTCTTTCTTTTCTTTTATCAGAAATACTGTTTTCTGCAAATTCGTATCCTGCAATTACTATATAATACATTGCATCTTCACGATAAGATGCATTAGGATATTCGCTTAGAAAGTTTTTTAATGCAAATTGAGCTGATTGATATTTTTCTGTTTTGAAATAGTTATATGCTGTTTCAAAATCTTTTTTCATTAGTTTTTCTCTTAACTCATCCATATATTTATTAGCTAACTTAACCTTTTCAGAGTTTGGATATTTATTAATATAGGTTTGAAATTGAATTAATGATTCTTTGGTTAGGGATTGGTCCAATGTGTGTTTTGGTGACTCTAAGTATTTACAATATGCTGCCTGAAATAATGCTTCTTGTGCATCTTTTGAATATGGGAACCATCTAACAAAGTTTTCAAACTGATAACCTGCTGAATAATAATCTTTTGATCCCAATAGACTTTTTGCATAATACATATTTACATTTTCCGCCTTATCCCTTCCACGATAATACAGTAGAAGGTTCTCAAATAATTGAGTTGCATGAAAATAATCTTCTTTATCAAAGGCAGATACTGCTGCTGTATATTTAGCATCGTGATCATTACTCTTTAATATTTTTTTATGCTTACTACTTCCACAAGAAAGTAATAATGTGCATGTTATAATTGTTATTAGAGAAAAAATTCTATATTTCATAAGTTGCAAAGATAGTTATTATTTTACAAACCAAACGAATAAAGGGGTAACATATTATAAATTTTAATTTATTTCGATAAACCAATCCTTATATTTAGATTTATATTCTTACTTTTGCATTAAATTATTACTATAAATTATATGCAATTAGTTACTCTTACAACAGATTGGGGTCGTTCTGATCATTATATTGGAGCAGTAAAGTCAAAACTCTACTCAACCATTAATGATTGTCAGGTTATTGATATATCTCATGACATTAAAAAATTTGACTTGATGGAGGGTGCTTTTATTGTAAGGAATGCTTGTTTAAACTTCCCAAAGAATACAATCCATATTATTGATGTGGACTGTACTGAAAGTAAAAAGAAGGAGTATCAACATGTTGTAATTAAATATGATAATCAGTATTTTATTTGTACTGATAATGGGATGCCAAGTATTATTTTTGAGGGTTTATCGCCAATTAAAGTTATTGGAATTACTAATTCTTATCAAGAATCATATTATTATACTTTTTCTGCTTTTGATTTGTTTTGTAAGGTTGCGGCTCTTATTTCTTATGAAACAAATATTGAAGATTTTGGTTATGAAATAACTGAACTTGTTAAAAAGAATGTTTTAACTCCTATAATTTATCCGGAAAGTATTCTTTGTACTGTTTTTCATGTTGATGGATATGGAAATGTGTTTTTAAATATTAATGTGGAAGAGTTTCTCAGAAGACTAGAGAACAATAAATTTTTGATTGAGGTTGAGAATAGTAAAATTGAAAACATCTCAAAGTCTTATGATGATGTTAAGGTTAATGATTCTCTTCTAACGGTATCTTCATCAGGTCATTTAGAGCTTGCAATTAATAAATCAAATGCCTCAGAACTTCTTGGTCTTAAGGTTGGAACTCCTCTTACAATTAAAATTATAAAGAAATAATCTCTGAGATAAACTCAATAGCTTGAATTGACCTTGGGGTTTGAAGATCCATCAATTCGCTTTCAATTCCATATACCTTATTGTTTTTGACTGCATTTAACTTGTTGTAGGGATAAGTGTTTACAAAATTACTTGAATCTTCTTTTCTAACAAAAATAATGTCTGGTTGTTGAGAAAATAATTCTTCTGTTGAAAATGACCAATTTACAGTGTTTTTAGCTATATTATCTCCTCCTGCCAATGTAATTATTTGATGAATATATGTGTTTTTTCCTGCAGAGAAATCTCCACTTTGTCCATATCCAATAACATAATATACCTTAGGCATTTTTTTATTATTTTTGGTTTTTATTATTTTTTCTCTCTTGGTTTTAATTTCTTGAAGCTTTGTTTTAGATTCTCTAATTATTTGATTAGCTTTGTCTTTCTTATTTAAAATGTCCCCTAAAACTTTTATAATATCATACATTCCATCTATGGTATTTGTTTCTTTAAATGAAATAATTGGAATATTTGCTGTTTCTATTGTTTCAAACATTTTTTTTGTGAATATTGAAGAGGTAATTACAATGTCGGGTTTCATTGAGATAATCATCTCTAAATTGGAATTATTTATACCGCCTATTGATTTAATGTTTTTTACTTCTGGTGGATAATTACAAAAATCTGATCTTCCAATTAATTTATCGCCACATTCTAGATCGAAAAGGATGGATGTAATGGCTGGAGAAACAGAAATAATGGTTTTAGGAACTGACTTAATTGGAGTTTTCTTTGAAATAATATATTTATTCGTCTTCATATCCTTATCCCTTTCATTGCAAGATGTAAAATTGATAATTGAAATGAAGTTTAATATGAGGAAAATATACTTATAGAATTTCATTTTTTTGAGCTATTATATGTTTATTGTCGATAATTTCTGCCTTAATGTTAAATAGGTCTTCAATATTGTCTTTAGTTAAAATTTCATGAGTTTTTCCGAAATAAGTGAGTTTACCTTCTTTAAGAGCTAAGATGTTATCGGAATATTGTAGAGCTAGAGTAAGGTCGTGCAATATTATAACTATTGTTGTATTATTTTCATGGTTTATTTTTCTTAGGAGTTCCATTATATCAAATTGATGGTGAATGTCTAAAGAGGAAACTGGCTCATCTAATAAAATTAATGGAGTTTGTTGGGCTAATGCTCTAGCTATCATTACTCTTTGCATCTCCCCTCCACTCAATTGTTTAATAGATCTATCTTTTAGATGCCAAGTACTGGTTTTTTTCATACATTCTTCAACAATAATTAGGTCTTGCTCTGAATCGGTTTGAAGAAGTTTTTGATATGCTATACGACCCATCATAACAACTTGAAATGATGAAAAATCGAATAAGAATTCACTATGTTGTGAAACAACTGAAATATAGCGTGCTAATATTTTGGGGCTATATTTGTTTATTAGTTTATTATTAACCCTTATATTGCCTTTAGTTGGTTGAATACTATTGGAAATACATCTTAATAGGGTAGTTTTTCCACTTCCATTGGTTCCAATAACAGAATAGAAATCCCCTTTTTTTAATGAGAAACTAATATCTTCAATAATATTTTTTTCTCGTAATGCATAAGATATATTATTTACTTCCAATATAATATCGTTAATAGCTTCTTTCATATTATTGATTGAGTTTCTTTTTGGCGTTATATAAGAGATAAATAAAGAATGGAGCCCCCACAACTGCCGTTACTGAACCAATTGGTAGTTCGCTTGGAGCAATTGCTACCCTAGATATTATATCTGCTACCAGCATGAAAATTATACCACCAAAGATTGAAAATGGGATAATTTTTCTATTATCTGATCCTACTAATAATCTAATTATGTGAGGTACAATTAAACCCACAAAGCCAATTACTCCACAATATGAAACTATAACTCCAATCATAAGTGTGGAAAAAAAAAGAATTATTTTTTTAGTTTTTTCAACATTTACACCTAGGCTTCTTGCAGTATCATTCCCTGTTAGAAGTGCGTTGAGTTCTCTAGCATATATTCTAATAATTACGATTCCAATTAAAACAAAAGGTAGTACTATAGCTATATCTGAAAACTTGCTACCTGAGAGGGAACCCATGGTCCAGAATATAATTTTATCCATACTATCTTGGTTTACAACCATAATTATAGAAATTATGGCTGCTATTAAAAAATTTATACTAATACCTGCTAATAGTAGTGTGGTTATATGTAGTCTATTTCCTACTGATGCTATCCTGATAATTATCCATACTGTTAAAAGTGCAAATAAAAAAGCAAATCCTCCAATTGAAAAGAAGAAAACATCTAGTCCTAATACAATTGCAATGGAAGCTCCTAAGGCGGCACCTGAACTGATCCCAAGGGTGTAGGGATCGGACAGTGGATTGCGAAATATTGCTTGATAGGCAGCTCCACAAACAGCTAACCCTGCACCAGACAAAACAGACATTATTACTCTTGGTAATCTAAGATGTTTAATTATATATAATGAGTTTTCATCAAAAGACCTTATATCTACACTCCCTAAAAATAGTCCTAGAATCATTAATCCTAAAACTACTATTGTTAGTAAGATATATATAATTATGTCTTTTCTTCTCATTCTTCAATTATTTCGTGGGCTTTATCTAATGCTTTAGAGATATGGTCAAAAATATACTCTTTATCTAAGTATTTCAAGAAGCCAGACTTTACTAATGTTTCAAAAACTTGAGAACTAACACCTGAAAGTATAACTTGTATTTTTTCTTTTTTAGACTTATTACATAATGAGGCTAAGTTTTTAAGTCCCGTTGAATCAATAAAAGGTACTTTTCTCATCCTGATTATTCTTACTTTAGGTCTGAGTTTTGTTTCATAAGAAATTTCATCAAATGCATTAGCAACTCCAAAAAAGAATGGTCCATCGATTTCAAATATCTCAATTTTCTGAGGGATTTTTTCTCGAACGACATCTATATTTTCTTGGTCTTCAGTTCTTTTTATTTCATTTTCAATGATTTTAATTCCAGATGTGTCCATTACTCTTTTTATAAAAAGAACTGCAGCAATCAATAGTCCTACTTCAATAGCGATTGTTAAATCAAAAATAACGGTTAGAAAAAAGGTTGTTAGAAGAACTAGGACATCAGATATTGGATCCTTTAGAATTGAACGGAATGAACGCCATTCGCTCATGTTATAAGCAACAAAGACTAATATGCCTGCTAAACAAGCAAATGGTATATAGGCAGCAAGTGGCATAAGGAAGAGATATATTAATAAAAGAAATACTGCATGAATTATTCCTGCAACAGGGGTTTTCCCTCCATTATTAATGTTGGTCATTGTTCTAGCTATTGCTCCAGTAACAGGGATGCCTCCAAAGAAAGGGACAATAATATTAGCAACACCTTGTCCAATTAATTCAGTGTTGGAATGATGCTTTTTACCAGTTACACCATCAGCAACCATTGCAGACATTAAACTTTCAATAGCGCATAACATTGCTATTGTGAAAGCTGGGGCTAAGAGTAATCTAATTGATTTTATGGTAATTTGAGGCGTAATTGGGCTAGGTAGGGGTGAGCCACCAGAAAGTTCAGGGTATTTATTTCCAATTGTTGGAACTTCAATATTGAATTGATTTTTTAAGACTAGAGCTATAACAGTACATAAAACAATAGCAATTAAACTACCTGGAATTTTCTTAGTTACTTTTTGCCAAGTGAAAGCGATTATTAATGTTATGGTAGCAATTACTGTAGCCCAAATATTAATTGTTGAGAAGTTTTGAAAATATACAGTCCATTTATTTAAAAATTCGGAAGGAACCGCAAGTGAGGCGCCATCAAGAGCTGTTAATCCAAAGAAATCTTTAATTTGAGTGGAGAAAATCACAACGGCTATTCCTGATGTAAAGCCAACAATTATTGGATATGGCATAAACTTAATAAAATCACCAAGTTTTAACACCCCAATAATAATAAGTATAATACCTGCTAATACTGTAGCTATAATTAATCCAGTCATTCCAAACTCTGCAATAATACCCGCAATGATAACGATAAATGCACCAGTTGGACCTCCAATTTGAAAGTTAGAACCTCCAATAAATGAAACAAAGAAACCACCAATAATGGCAGTAATTAAACCCTGCTGAGGAGAAACACCAGATGCAATACCAAATGCAATAGCCAAAGGGATAGCAACAATACCAATGATAATTCCTGCAATTAAATCTTGAATAAATAGTTTTTTAGAATAAGACCTGTTTTTAATCAGTTCAAAGAGTTTGGGTTTGAAAACCTCATGTATATCAAATTTTGCCATTAGAAATTAAAATAAATAATGAAAAATAAAGTGCAAAGGTAAGAAAAATAAGCTTAGAAGATGAAAAATCATTGGCATTATTTGAATCCAATAATAGGATTTTTCTATTTAATTTTTAATTTCAAATGGTATTATTTTCTTATAAAACATCTTTTTTTTCACAAAATAGACTATCTTTGCACTCTTATTTAATATTTTCATTGAAAAAGGATGCTTAATAGACATTTTCTAAGAGCTAAGGTTCTTCAATTGCTTTATGCTTTTCAAATTAACGACTGTTCAGACACTGATGGACATAAGAAAAAATTGATTGATAGTTTTCGTTACCTTGTAGATTTACAAACTTATTTGTTCTCAGCTTTAATGGAGTTTCACTCTATTGCCTATGATAAAATTGACGACAATAAGCAAAAGATGTTACCTACAACTGAAGATTTAAACCCTAATTTAAAGTTTATTGAAAATGAATTTTTCAAAAAGCTTTTTGAAGACAAAAACTTAACAGAAAGAGTTAAGAAGTTAAAAATTAATTGGTCGGAAGAAAAGGATTTGTTTAAAAACATCTTTAAACGATTTATTGAATCTGACTCTTACAAAAAACATATGTCTTCAAGCATGACGGATTTTGCTTCAGAAAGATTAATAGTGGTTCAATTGTTTAAAAACTATTTGATATCTAATGAACAGTTTTTTGATATGCTTTGTGAGAAAAAGTTGGAATGGGAGAGTGATTATGATGTGATTGCTCAAAATGCTCTAAAATATTTAAAGGAATATGATGGAAAATCTGATATTGAACTTGACGAAAGTTTCGATATAGAATTCATTACAGGTTTGTTTTTAAATACCATTAATAATGATGAATACTTTAAAGAATTGATTGATGGTCGAATTCAAAACTGGGATTTAGATAGGATTGCTTTAATGGATGTGATTATAATAAAAATGGGTCTTGCGGAGTTAATATATTGTCCTGAAATTCCTGTTAATGTCACTTTGAATGAATATGTGGAATTAGCAAAGGAATTTTCAACCCAAAAGAGTAAATTATTTGTGAATGGATTATTAGATAAGCTAATGGTTGATTTGAGAGCAAAGGGAAAGATAAAGAAGATTGAAATTTTGGAAGCGGATCAGGAAGAAGAGGATATATTAATTTAATTTATAAGATTATGTATAGAAGGTTTTATTCTTTATTAGTTTTAGTTATATTATTGCCACTAACTTTAGTTTCTTGTTCAAAAAAAGAAAATAAAATTAGCGCGGAATTAATTGAAAACTCAACTTCTATTAATTTTGAAAAAGATTTTATTGATTTAGGAAGATTAACCTCAGGAGAGATTGTTACTTGTAGTTTTAAGTTTAAGAATACTGGTAAATATGATTTAATAATATCTGCTGTAACTGCAAATTGCGGTTGTACAGTGGCTGATTTTCCTAGGGAACCAATTTCTCCTAATCAAGAAGGTCAAATTACTGTAAGGTATGACTCAGAAGGAAGTGCTGGAATTAGAATATCTAAGGAGGTTTCAGTTCTTTCAAATACAAGTCCAGCAACAACCACATTAAGAATAGCTGCTGATGTTAACTAATTTTTCAGCTGAAATTAAATTATGACTTGTAAATTAGTTATAGAAATTAGAATTTAAAGAAAATAATAATTATTAAAAAGAAGAAAAGATGAATTTATTAAATGTTTTATTAATGATGCCTTCTGGTGGAGAAGGTTCAGGTTATAGTTCAATTTTAATGCTTGTTGCTATTGTAGTGATATTTTATTTCTTTATGATCCGTCCACAATCTGCAAGAGCTAAAAAAGAAAAACAATTTCGTGAAACTCTTCAAAAAGGACAAAAAGTAATAACTATTAGTGGAATGCATGGTAAAGTTGTTGAAGTTAAAGAAACTAGTATTATTCTTGAAATTGCTACAAACGTACAAGTTGAAGTTGAGAAATCTGCAGTAGCTATTGATTTGAGTAGTACAGATGTAAAAAAATAAGATTTGAAAAACATTTGTCTTACAGGCTCCATTGGAAGTGGAAAAACTTTGGTTTGTTCAGTTTTTGAACATCTTGGAATTCCTGTTTTTAATGCTGATATTCAAGCAAAGGAAACTTATAATGATAAGTTGTTTCTTAATCAAATTGTTGAAGAATTTGGTATGAATATAGTTGTTGACAATGTTTTAGATAAAAAAGCTTTAGCTAGTATTGTTTTTAATAATAAAGAAAGGCTAATCAAACTTAATTCAATGGTTCATCCTAAGGTGCTGGATAGATTTTTTCAATGGCGAAATAATCAATCAGCACCTTATGTTATTTTAGAATCAGCATTATTATTTGAAATTGGTTGGGAAGAGAGATTTGATAAAATAATTTGTATTAATTCCCCAAGAGAAGTTTCAATTCAAAGATCAATAAACAGAGATAATGTAAGGAGGGAGGTTGTTGAAGAAAGAATAAATAATCAAATCTCTAATGAAGAAAAGGTAGACATGTCAGATTTCATAATTTATCACGATAATAAAACTATGTTAATGCCACAAATTCTTGATATTCACAAAAAAATTATTGGTTTGGAATAAATAATTTAAAATAAATAAAACGATTATATAAACAAAACTATTATGAAAAAGTTATTATTAATTATTTCTATTGTATTGATTACTAATTTTTCTTTTGCTCAATTAAGTGTTGGAGGAAGTCCAAAAACATTTATTCATAAAGATTTAGCAGTATTGTTAACCTCAGTAATTGATATTCCGCAACCTAATTTATCATCAACTATTGATTATGATAATAATCCTGAGAATTTTTATAAGACACGTAGGTTTGGTGTGGTTATTCCAGTTGGGATTAATTTTTTTGAAAAAGCCGATTATTCAGAAATAGATAATGGTAAATTATGGGTTTTAAGACTTAAGTCTGAAAATGCTCAGGCACTAAATATTTATTCAGATAATTTTTATATACCTGTGGGTGGTGAGTTATTTATTTATAATAAAGATCAATCACAGATAATTGGAGCTTTTACTTCAATAAATAATATAGATTCAAATACATTTGCAACTGAGCTTGTTTATGGAGACGAAATGGTTATTGAGTATTTTCAACCAAATGAAGTTATAGGGATACCAGTTTTTCAAATAAGTGAAATTGGATATGCTTATAGGGATTGTGCTTATGATATTACCAAAACTTCTAATGAATTTGGTTCTTCAGGTTCTTGTAATGTTAATGTTAATTGTCCAGAGGGAAATGATTATAGAAATGCTCAAAGAGGAATCGTTCGTATTTTAATTAGAATGGATCAATATTATATGGGTTGGTGTACGGGTTCTCTTATAAATAATACCGCTAGAGACCTTGCACCATATGTTATTTCTGCTGCACATTGTATTGAGGATGGAAGTCCTTCTTATTATAGTACCTATATTTTTTATTTTAACTATGAAAGTTCTGGATGTTCATCAGCATCAACAGAACCAAGTCCAAGTACTCTTACAGGAACAACAGTTCAGTCACAGGGAGAGAGCTCTGATTTTGTACTCTTTAGATTGATTAATAATGTGCCTCAAAGCTATAATGCATATTGGAATGCTTGGGATGTTTCAACAACAGCATCTCAAAGTGGAGTTTCAATTCATCATCCTTCAGGAGATATTAAAAAGATTTCAACCTATACCTCACCTTTAGTTGGGATATCATTTACTTCAAATCAAAATAATACAACACATTGGAAAGTGCAATGGGTTCAAACTCAAACTAATTATGGAATTACTGAAGGAGGTTCATCAGGAAGTCCGATATTTAACTCTAATAGTAAAATTGTAGGAACTCTTACCGGAGGAACTTCATCTTGTGATGCTTCTATTTCTGATAAGGTTGATTATTATGGAAAGATGTCTTATTCTTGGACATCAAACGGTACATCTAGTCAATACCAACTTAAACCATGGTTAGACCCTCAAAATACCGGTTTAACACAATTTAGAGGTGATGATTATACAACTTATCTTACATCTATTGATGATGTTAATCAAACAAAAGAAATATACTCAAGAATTTACCCTAATCCTGCGAAAAATGATATTAATATTATTTTAACTCCTCAATTAAATCCAATTCAAGTAAAACTATACGATGAGTCATTAAAATTAATTTTATCTCAAACTATACCGGCTAATACAAGTGAATACTCAATAAATGCTCAAAATATTAACCCAGGATATTATATTGTAAAATTCAATTCAATAGATAAAACTTGGACAGATAAATTAATTATTAGCCAATAATAAAGGAGTAGTGTAATGGAAGAGCATTTAGAAACTAATGAACAACTTGAGTTAGCTAAAAAATATGTTGAGCAAACTAATACTAATATCTTTCTTACAGGAAAAGCAGGAACGGGTAAAACAACATTTCTAAAATCTTTAAGACAAAATACTTTTAAGAGGATGGTTGTGGTAGCTCCTACAGGAGTTGCAGCAATTAATGCTCAAGGAGTAACAATACATTCTTTTTTTCAAATTGGATTTGGTCCTTTTATTGAATCAAGACAGGGCGATAAGGCCAAAGGAAGTTTCTTTAAGTTTTCAAAACAAAAAAGAGATATTATCCGTACCCTAGAACTACTTGTTATTGATGAGATTTCAATGGTTAGGGCAGATCTCTTAGATGCAATTGATTATACACTTAGACGTTTTAGAAAAGGTTCAGGACATCTCCCATTTGGAGGAGTTCAGCTTTTGATGATAGGTGATCTACAACAATTACCTCCTGTAGTTAAGGATGAAGAGTGGGAACTTCTTCGTTATTATTATGACACGCAATATTTCTTTTCATCTATAGCTCTTAGAAAATCAAATTTTATTACAATTAACCTTAAGAAGGTATTTCGTCAGAAGGATGAGAAATTTATTAATATATTAAATGATATTAGAAATAATAATATCACCGAAAAGTTAATTAATGATCTTAATGATAGGAGTAATGTTGATTATGACCCAAGTTATGATGAGGGTTATGTTATTCTTTGTACACACAACTATCAAGCTCAAAAAATTAATGAAAACAAACTCCGTCAATTAGATTTTGATTCTTTTGTATTTAAGGCCAAAATAGTAGGTGACTTTCCTGAAACTTCATATCCCAATGAATTTGAACTTGAACTCAAAAGAGATGCTCAGGTTATGTTTGTTAAGAATGATTTTGGGGAAATGGATAAGAGGAAATACTATAATGGCAAGATAGGAAGAATTGTAGATATTGATAAGGAGAGTATTATTGTTCGATCTCCTGAAGATAATGAGGATATTGTTGTTAAGAAATATGTATGGAATAATTATAAGTATTCTATTAATAATCAAACAAGTGAAATTACTGAAGAAAGTATTGGCACTTTCGAACAATATCCAATTAAATTGGCTTGGGCAATTACAATTCATAAAAGTCAAGGGCTTACTTTCGATAAGATTATTATTGATTCCAATAAAGCATTTGCATCAGGTCAGGTTTATGTTGCACTTAGTAGATGTAGAACCTTAGAGGGTATAATACTTACTTCGGCATTTAATCCTGATTCAATAATTAAAGACCAAAAATTAATTGAATTTGATCAAGAACAAGAGGATAATCCCCCAACAGATGAAAAATTACAAGAGGATAGTTTAAATTTCTTGGAAGCATCACTACTAGACCTGTTCTCATTTAAGGAAATAAATAATATAATAAGGGAGATAGGAAACCTTAATAAAACTCATTTCTATAAGGTATATTCGGATACAAGTAATAAAATAGATTTCTTAATTGATAGTGTTTTAAAAGATATTATTGAAGTGGGATATAGGTTTGAGCATCAAATTAAGCGTTTGGCTCACGATGGAATTACTGATAGTTTGATAGAAAGAATAATTAAAGCAATCGAATATTATATTGTCAAACTTAAGGTTGTAGAGGATATTTATATATTAATCAATCAGATGGAATTTGACAATAAGGAGATAGAAAATCAAAGGGAAACCAGTGCAGATTCACTTATCTACGAATTGTATATAAAGCTAAGCTTATTTGGACTAGTTGATAAGAATTTTTCATTAAGAGAGTTCTTGTTAAAAAAGAATAAAATTCTAGTCCAAGATCCAAATAAATTTATTGATTATTACCAAGAGAAAAACAATGTAAATTATGGAAGGAAAAAACTAAATCAGGTATCCGATATTGATGGAACTGATGATATGGATGATTCTTTTACAAGTTCAACTGAAATACTAAATAAAGAACTATTTGAGGCAATAAAACAATGGAGGACTATTAAGTCAAAAGAATTAGAAATCCCTCCATACAGGATATTAACGCAAGTATCACTAATACAAATTTCCAATAATTTACCCAAGACAGAAAAACAACTTCTTAAAATTAAAGGAGTAGGAGATAAAAAAATTGAACAATTTGGGGCAGAAATACTTGGAATAGTTTCAGATTATGATAAATCCAATGCGTAGATTATTAATTTTGTTTATTTACTTAGAAATGAATACAAATAATAGATATATAATAAAAATAATACTCTTAGGGTTAATTATAATAATTTCTTTCTCCTCTTGTTCCACATCAAAACTAGGTTCAAGTAAAATGAGAAAAAAGAGATCTAAGAAATGTAATACCTGCCCCACATTCTCGCAAAATTTAAATAAAGATAAAACATATTTTATCTTTAAATCATAATAATTATCCTATGAAAAAATATAATTTTGACCAATTAATTGAACGAAAGAATACAGATTCTTTAAAATATGGAGCATTAAAAGAAATATTTGGTACCACCGACCTTAAACCTATGTGGGTTGCGGATATGGACTTCAAAACTCCTAGTTTTATTATTGATGCCATAAAAGAAAGATTAGAACATCCAGTCTTAGGTTATTTCGACTATTGGGAATCATATTATAATTCAATAAAATGGTGGACAAAAACTAGACACAATTATGAAATTGAAAAAGAATGGATAATTTTCTCCCCAGGAATAGTTCCAGCACTAGGCTTTTGTGTTAGTGCCTACACAGATAATGGAGATAAAGTTCTTGTTCAACCACCTGTATATCATCCTTTCTATTATGCTATTAAAAATCAAGGGAGACAAATACTTTCAAATCCATTAATAGAAAAAGATGGTAATTTTTATATGGATTTTGAAGACTTGGAAACAAAACTTAAAAAAGGAGTTAAACTAATGCTTCTTAGTAATCCACATAATCCAGTTGCTAAACGTTGGGATAAGGAAACTCTTAGTAAATTAGCTTTTTTATGTAATAAATATAATTGTATATTAGTTTCTGATGAAATACATGCAGACCTAACAATGCCAAGCTTTAAACATATTCCAACAGCAATCAGCACCGATAACAAGGAAGAAAGAAACAATATAATAACCCTAATGGCACCTTCTAAGACTTTTAATATTGCAGGGTTATCAACTTCTGAGGTTATTATTCCAAATCCAGACTTAAAAAAGAAATTTTCCCATCAAATAGGAGATATCCTTCATATGTATACAGGAAATATATTAGGAGCTTGTGCACTTGAAGCTGCATATAGTGAAAAAGGAGGGGAGTGGGTTGATGAATTAAGAGATTATTTGCAAGAAAACCTTAATTCAATGAATGATTATCTACATAATAATTTTCCTAAAATCAAAACTTATAAACACGAAGCTACCTATTTACCATGGTTAGATTTTTCTGAATATCGATACACACATAAGGAACTTCTAAAAAAAATAGCATTTGATTGCAAATTAGGACTCAATGATGGAACAATATTTGGAAAAGAGGGAGAAAATAAGATGAGAATAAATATTGCCCTACCAAAATCAGAATTGATGAAGGCCATTGAACAATTTAAACATTTATAATAATGGAAAAAGAAAAAAATAAGAAAGAAAGAAAATACGAAAGGATAATTTCCCAACTAAACGAACAACTAACCAAAACAAATAATCCACTTTCAAGGATGTCCACCATTATTGCTATACTACATAATAAGATGGATGATTTCTTTTGGACAGGATATTACCATTTAATTGATGGACAACTATTAGTGGGAGCATACCAAGGTTCCTTAGCATGCCAAATACTTCAAAAAGATAAAGGAGTATGTTGGGCAGCAATTAATAGGAGGGAGACCTTAGTGGTAAAAGATATAAATCAATTTGAAGGACATATAGCATGTGACTCCCGATCTAATTCAGAAATAGTAATTCCTATCAAAAACCAAG
>JALNVJ010000017.1 GCA_023227645.1 Bacteroidales bacterium
AGCATAGGGAATGATACTACTATTTCAACAATTGAATGATCTATTAATCCTAAATTACTAAATAGATAAATTAATCCTCCACCTATTAGGATTAAACCTATAAATATTCCAAATATGGAATCGTTTCGATGATTTTTTCTTTCTTTCATGACTGAATTCATTTTTCGGCAAAGATATTGATTTATTGTTATTAATAGCAAGTTAAAACCGACAAAATAAACCATTTATCCTGATAAACGATTCCTATTTACCGATATAAAAAAGAAGAGGGGCTTGACTAGCAAACCCCTCTTTAGGAATATTATTAACTAAACAAAGACTATTCTTCGTCTTTTGTTGCTTCTTCGTATGCTTTTAATAATGCATTTTGTTCTTCTGTTGGAATATGTTGGTACTCTTTATATTTCATTGAATACCATCCTCTTCCTGAAGTTAGAGAAGACAGAGAGGTTGAATAGCGATACATTTCTGCAAGAGGAACTTGTGCTTTTATAATTTGATTCCTTCCTTCCGAATCCATTCCCATTACAATAGCTCTTCTTCCTTGAAGATCTGTCATAACTCCTCCATCATTTCTTAAGGAACCTCAACTTCTATTTCATATTTTTGTTTAAGAATTTTTGCTCCTGCGTGTTTGAATGCTTCTCTAAAAGCTGCTCTCCCTGCAAGTTTAAATGCTAATTCGTTGGAGTCAACTGGGTGCATTTTTCCATCATAAACACTAACAATAATATCTCTTGCATAGGAACCGGTTAATGGACCTTCTTCCATTTTCTCCATAATCCCTTTTAGGATAGCAGGCAGAAACCTTGTGTCAATAGCCCCTCCAACGATACAATTATTAAATACTAATTTCCCTCCCCAAGGAAGTTCAATTACTTCTGTTCCACGAATTGGATATTTTGTTTGTTTTGGCTGTCCTTCAACAAATGGCTCTATCAATAGATAAACTTCTCCAAATTGCCCTGCTCCTCCTGATTGTTTTTTATGACGATAAGATGCTTCTGCATTTTTTGTTATGGTTTCACGATAAGGAATTTTTGGAGCCATTAGTTCAATTCCAATTTTATGTTGATTATCGAAATACCATTTAAGAGTATTAATATGAAGTTCACCCATACCTCTAATAATTGTTTGCTTCAACTCTCTTGAAATTTCAACTTTCATTGAACGGTCATGCTGACAATATTCGTTAATAAGAGCTCCAACCTTTTCATCATCTGCATTAACAACTGCTTTAATTGCTGTTGTGTAGATGGGTTCTGGGAATATAATTGGAGTTACTACTTCAGAAGTGTTTTTTAGAGTTGTTAGTGTTGTGTTTGTTTTAGCATCTTTAAGTTTAATTGTACTTATTATATCTCCTGCAACTGCCTTATCTAGTTTTGTTCTATTCTTGCCATAATTAGCAAAGATTTGTGATATTCTTTCTTTTGATTCTTTCTTAGAGTTCACAACATCCATTCCCTCTACAATCTCTCCTGATACCACCTTCATATATGCAATCTCACCCAAATGCTGTTCATTTGAGGTTTTAAATATAAATAAGGTTGCTGGTTTTGAAGGATCATAAGATACCTTATTCCCATTAACTAAGGTTTTAGTTGCTAATGCTTCATTTGGACTTGGAACATTATGTGAAATAAATTCGAGCATTCTACCAACGCCCATATTTTCTTTTGCACTAGTACATAGCACAGGGAATACGCTTCTTGAAGCTAATCCAAGTTTAATTCCTCTTCTAACTTCTTCAATTGTTAGGGTTCCTTGTTCAAAGTATTTTTCCATTAAATCATCTGCTCCTGATGCAGAATTCTCAACTAATTTTAGATGAAGATCTGCTGAGGTTGCTTGTTCAGATTCAGGAATATCTAAAATTTCAGGAATTCCTCCTTCTTTTGGATACTTATATAATTTTTGAGTAATAAGATCTATAAAAGAATCGAATCCAACACCTGCATTAACAGGATATTGAATAATTGTAATCTTTTCTCCAAAAAAATCTTTCATCTCTCGGATTTGTTCATCGAAGTTTGCTTTTTCAGTGTCGAGCTGATTCATAACAAACATAATAGGCATCTCAAGTTTTTCGGTATGTTTGAAAGCGATTTCAGTTCCAACCTCAATACCGATCTGAGCGTTAATTACAACAACTGCTGTTTCAACAGCATTTAAAGATGCTACAAGCTCGCCTTGAAAATCTGAAAAACCTGGTACATCAATAAAATTTATTTTCTTACCACTGTGTTCAGCATATAAAATAGTTGAGACAATAGAGTTTTTTCTGTCAAATTCAATTTCCCTATAGTCTGATAGGGTATTTTTGTCTTCAACACTACCTCTACGTGTTATTAATCCTGATTCGAAAGCCATTGCTTCAGCTAAAGTTGTCTTTCCTGATTTGGCCCCGCCAACTAAGGCGATGTTTTTAATTTCTGATGTCTGGTATACTTTCATCTCTCTTTAATATAAGGTTATAACTATAAATAACTGTTATTTCGAATTGAAAAGGCAAAGATATAAAATTGATATCAAGATTCAAAGGAAAAATAAAAGAAATAAATAAAATAATTCAAGTTTTATTTAATTACCTGTTAATGAATACACCTATTGCAAGGATTGAATTTGAGTTCTGTCCTCTAATTATGTAAATAAATGGTTTATTAAATATATAGTTTTCGGTTTTAGATGAAGCTTGGAGTTGTTTTTCAATGTTAGACTCCCTCATTTTAAGCTCTGCAGGGGTTGGTTTAATAATTTTTATTTCTGAACTAATCCATAAATTATTTAATTTCTGAGAAGAATCGAAAGACAGATTGGGTAGAAAAAGATTATAGGTTGAAGTGTCTGAAATATTTGGGAAGGTTATTTTAATTATTTGTTTTTCTAATTTATCAATTATCACTTTGTAATCGTTTTCAGAAAAATTACTAATAAAATTCTTAATATCTACTTGTATTGGTTCTATTAATAGGAGGGAATAGTTGGCGTTCCCAATTGATATATCCACTGCATTAAAGGCTTTATCAATACAAACTCCAAAGCTTCCTTTAATAGTGAAATATTCAATTATTTTCTGCTCATGCTCATTAATATTAAACCTATGCCTCTTCGACTTTAAAATTCCATCATAGATAAGAGGGAATTGGAGCTTTTGTGAGATTCTTGTTTCTTTTGTTTTCTCAGATATAATTTGATTGTCAATCTTAATTGTTGAATCAATTTCTGTAACTAATTTTCTAATTACAGATATATTATTGAAAAGAAGTGTTGTATCAATAATGTCGAACCTTTGATTAAAGACATCAATATATGATTCGTTATTAATACTGTATATTGATTGCATTATCCCCAAAGGAGAAAAGGATAAATTATAAATTGAGTCGGAATTTGAAAAAGAATTATTTAAAATAAGGAAGTTAAAGGAGTTTGATTTTCTAAGTATTGTTATATTGTCCTCTGAAAACAACTCTGCCGATGTTCCAATCATTTTAGGAGCAGTAATTGAAACGCCGTAGTCTATTTCTTTATTATTTTTATTGCACGAGACATTAAGAACAGAAATGATAAACAAAGCAGAAAAGTAAATTTTTGATGCTTTCATTGAAAAATTATTAATAATTTCATTGCAAAAATACTTCATTTTCTTACATTTGCAAAACTATTTTACGTGTTATTTTAATTCTAATGACTAAAAGACAAATTTATACCATTAAACAAGGAGAGGATTTAGCAAAAGAATATTGCTCCATTCAGGAACGAAGCCATCAAGAAGTGACTAAAAAACTTCGAGATTGGGGATTAGATTATGATCAGGCCGACCAAGTAATAGTAAATCTTATTTCCCAAAACTATTTGAATGAAGAACGATATGCTAAATTATATTCTATTAGTAAGTTTCATCAAAACCAATGGGGAAGGATAAAGATTAGATATTCTCTCAAACAAAAGAATATTTCAGAAAAATGTATTTCAATTGGTTTAGATGAAATTGATGAAACGGAATATTTTGACTTATGTTTGGACATTACAACCAAAAAACTTAAAACACTTAAAGGGGAACATCACTTAACAAAAAAGCGAAAGATAATATCATATCTCAACTCAAAGGGATTTGAATACGAAGTAATAAATAATGTTTTAGACAAAATAAACGAAGATAAATGCTAACAAAAGTACATCCAATATTGCAATTTTCTTTTTTCAAACAATGTGAATTTAAGATCCCCTCCAAAGGGAAAAACATATACCTAACATTTGATGATGGTCCAGTTCCAGAGGTTACCCCTGAGGTTTTAGATCTTTTAGATGAGTATAATGCCAAAGCTACTTTCTTTTGTGTAGGAGATAATGTGAAAAAATATCCTGAGATTTTCGAAGATATAATTAAAAGAGGACATAGAGTGGGCAATCACACCTTTCATCATATTAAAGGATGGAATACAAAAAAAGATGAAGATTATTATTCAGATATTGAATTGGCAAATCAATTAATCAATTCCGACCTATATAGACCCCCATATGGAAGAATAACACCAAAACAACATTTCCACTTAAAAAAGAAATACAGAATAATCCTTTGGAGTGTGCTAAGCTACGACTACAATAAATTATTAACCAATAGAAGGGTTTGGAGGAATGTTAGAAATTCAATAACAAATAATGATATTGTACTTTTTCACGATAATATTAAGGCAAAAGAAAATATGCTTTATGCTCTAAAAAATACTCTATTCTTCTTTAGCGCAAGAGGATATAAGTTTAAATCTATTTAATAAAAAAGGAATAATCAAAAATAAGAAGAAGAGATAATATTATTGTTGTAGCAAAACTTGCTTCTCTTCAGTTTCACCAGGAACAAGTCTAACTGTTGATTTTCCATAACGAGTATATCCTACATTATCAGTCTTAGAAACATTGATATCTAATATAGCCTCATTATCGAAAGTAAAGAAAGCCTCTCCCTTGCTATCAGTTATTCCTTCTGCTTTAACACTACCAGATTCTTTAGATATTTCAATCGATGCCCCAGGAATAACAATTGAAGTGTTAGTAACATCAACTACTTTCACAACCAATCTACATTTATTATCTTCTTTGCATCCTGAAAGGAAAGGGATTGCGATAGCTAATAGAAGCATAAAAGAAAAAAATCTAACTATATTCTTTTTCATAACACTGAAATTTTGTAATATTGCGGTTTAATTTAAAGTGCAAATCTAATAAAATTATTAATATGAATGCAAAGATTCTTTCAATTTTAGTCCTTTTTTCTGGACTTTTCACAATGAGTTGTGCCAATAAATCGGCTCAAGCAGAAAATAAGCAACCAGAAAACAAAGGTAAAGAAATTCAAAAACAAGAAGTAAAAGAAAAACAAACTATGGTATTAATTAGTACAAATTACGGAAACATGAAGGCAGTTCTTTATAACGAGACACCTCAACATAGAGACAACTTCATAAAACTTGCAAAAGAAGGATATTTCGATGGGACTCTTTTCCACAGAGTTATCAATGAGTTTATGATTCAAGGTGGAGACCCAGATTCAAAAACAGCAAAGAAAGGACAACAATTAGGTCAAGGAGGTCCAAGTTACACAATACCAGCTGAATTTAACCAAAACCTAATTCATAAAAAGGGAGCATTGGCTGCAGCAAGAATGGGTGACCAAATGAATCCTAAGAAAGCTTCTTCAGGCTCACAATTCTACATTACTCACGGGAAAACCTACTCTGATGCAGAACTAAGCAACTTTGAATCTCGTATGGGAAAGACTTTCAACCCACTACAAAAAGAAACATATAAAACAATTGGAGGAGTGCCATTCCTTGACTACGACTACACCGTTTTTGGAGAAGTTGTTGAAGGATTGGATGTGATTGATAAAATAGCAAAAGCTCAAAAAGATAGATTTGATCGTCCAGTGGAAGACATTAAGATGACAATATCTATTATTGAAGAAAAATAAAAAATAAATGAAAGAACGAATTTTAGAGGAAATTGGGAAATTAAAAGATTTGAAAGCCTCAGCAATTAATGATGTTGAGAATATTCGAATACAGTACTTAGGCAAAAAAGGATTATTAAATGACTTATTTTTAGAATTTAAGAATGCTCCTTCTGACCTAAAGAAAGAAATAGGAATTCTTCTTAATGACCTAAAGATTGGAGTTCAAGATAAGATAGAAACCCTAAGAGAATCGGTGGTTCAAGAGGAAGAAAGTGGTGCAGAAAAAGACGACCTAACAAAGCCTGCAACAGAGTTTAGCTTAGGCTCACGTCATCCGCTATCAATAGTTAGAAATGAAATAATAGAAATATTCACAAGAATAGGCTATATTGTTGAAGAAGGACCAGAGATAGAAGATGATTGGCATGTGTTTTCATCACTCAATTTCCCACCAGAGCATCCTGCAAGAGATATGCAAGACACTTTCTTTGTGGAAAACAGAGAAGACGGTAACAATGCAGTGCTTAGAACCCACACCTCATCGGTACAAGTAAGAGTAATGGAGAGACAAAAACCTCCAATAAGAATTATTGCACCAGGAAGGGTCTTTCGTAATGAAGCAATATCAGCAAGAGCACACTGTATATTCCATCAAATAGAAGGATTATATATAGACAAAAACGTATCCTTTGCCGACCTAAAACAAAATCTACTTTACTTTGCAAAAGAGATGTTTGGAGAAAGTACCAAAATAAGACTACGTCCATCCTATTTCCCATTCACCGAACCATCTGCCGAAATGGATATATCATGTAACCTATGCGGAGGAAAAGGTTGTAATGTGTGTAAGGGAACAGGCTGGTTGGAGATTATGGGCTGTGGAATGGTTGATCCTAATGTTTTAGAAGCATCAGGAATTGATTCAAAAGAATATTCAGGCTTTGCTTTTGGAATGGGTATAGAAAGAATAACTATGCTCAAATATAATGTAAAAGACCTAAGACTATATTTTGAAAACGATATGCGTTTCCTAAAACAATTCACATCAGTATATTAGCAGATAAAAATGCTATAAGATAATGCAAGGGTAGGTTCTAAACTTACCCTTCTTTTTTTGTTAAAATAATTATCTTAAAACAACTTGATATTTCAATAAATAATTTGAATCCTTTCATTAGTAATTCTACTTATAGATACTATCCCAAAAAGTAAGACCGTTGCAAGGTAAAAATCAACATTAAAGACTAGCAAACAGGTTGTTGAAAAGAAAAGTCAAAGAAGTATTCTTCAATCAAATTAATTCAATAATAAATTGGGAGGGGACTTCTTTAAAAATAAGTTAAGGAAAAATTATTAGTAAGATTTTTGATCAGAATCAGGATTTACAAGATTAAAGGATTCTCATGATTACCACAAAGGGGTGAAAGGTTTGTAGGAAAATAGATTTAATCTAATTGAATTTATATTAAGGAAAAAAACTTTTTTATTAAGGAAAAATCTTTTTTTATTAAGGAAAAATTTTGAGTAAGGAAACTGTACAATATTTTGTGTAAATGGGAAAGTATAGATCTAAACTCAGAGCACTAATCTGTCCTCAAAGATACATAAAAACTTATTTAAAGAGTGCGTTGGATTTTACAACGGTCTTAATATGTCAATTTTTTTAGAGCAAAAAAGAAGAAATACATAAAAAATGGTGTTTCTGAAGAAAAGTTTTTCGCAGTTGCTAAGACAAAAGGAACCTTAGGAATTGACGAAATCGCTAAAGAAATCGCTTTAAGTAGCATAGCTAAAGAGAGTACAGTAATTCCTGTTCTTATGGAGTTCTCAAACATTCTAGCAACTAAGCTTGTTGAAGGTTATAATATAAAATTTAAAGGTATTGGCACGTTTGGAGTTGCAATAACGAGTAAGGGCTGTGATAAAGAAAGTGACCTAAGACCCAATATGGTTGAATTTAGCAAGTTAACCTATAGGGCAGATAGCAAATTAGTTAAAATCCTAAAGAAAATCAGATTTGAGAAAGAACCACCTTCACCAAAGGGATTTATTTCCAAAAAAGAAGTAAACTGGTTGGACATATTTGGTAAGACGTATCTATACTTATGTTGAGAATAATAATATGAAAGATGTATAATATACTAACAACAATTAAATCTTTAACATGAAATAATTATAATTGGTCACCGCCTCACAGTAGCTATTTTATTACTCTCCAAACAATACTATATCCATAAATAGATATTTCCTTCCTTAAAAGGGTATTTATTTCTAATAAAATCATTAAATTATAGTACATTATTTAGAACGAAATTCTCAATGCAAATCTTATAACTAAGTAATACATATATCTTTGACGTGTTATTAGTAAATTAATACTTTATCTTACGATGATAAACCTAAGAAATGAGTATTTTTGTTGATTAATATTGTTTTTATGGATAAGAGATATTCTTTGCCTAAGCAAATTCTTTATTTGTTTTGGGCGTATATTATTGGTATTGGTTTATTCTTCTTGTTTAGATTGGCTATTTTACCTCTAAATGCAGGGCCTACGAATGAAATTTTAAGCCAAAAAGGAGGTTGGATTTTGCTTTTAAAGGCTTTCTTTATGGGATTTAGGTTCGACACTCTAATTTCTTGTTTTGCAATTTCTCCAATCCTTATTAGCTTTATTTTTGCTTATTACTTCAATATTAAAAATCGTATATTCTACAAGGTTAATCATTATATTCTGGTTATTCTCTTTTCTGCGTTTTTTACCATTTCATCTGTTGATATTCCTTATTTCAAGTATTTCTTTAATCGATTTAACGTTCAGGCTCTAACTTGGATGGATAACCCTCAGTTTGTTTTTAAAATGATTTTTGAAGAGGCTTCGTATATTGTATTTGTCTTTGTTTGGATTGGTATTATCGTACTTTACTCTTGGCTGATGTTGAAATTATATAAGCAATTCCTAAGGTTTAAGACTATGGATAAGGATAAGAATAGACCCGCTTTTAGAATATATGTCATCAATTCCCTACTTTTTATCTTCCTAATTGGACTTTGTTTTTTGGGTATGAGGGGTAGGATTGAAAAGAAATCACCTATGAAGGTTGGCACTGCTTATTTTTCTAATAATCCCTTAATCAATCAAATGGGACTTAATCCAACCTTTACATTTATTAAAAGCTTTGAAGAAAAATTGAAAGAAAACAATAAGCCCCTTAATTTGATGGACAAAAATAAGGCTAAGGTTTTTGTGAAAAATGAGTTTAGGAGAATGAGAGAATCGGGCAATAAAAGAGAGCTTATTTTAAATAAAAACACGAATGTTGTTCTTGTTATTATGGAATCTATGGGATCTTGCAATATTGGTCATTTTGGAAACACTTTAAACTTAACCCCTAATTTAGATAAATTAATCAATAATTCAGTTTCTTACGAGAATGTTTATACTGCTGGCATCCATACCTATAATGGTGTTTATTCTACTCTGTTTGGACAGCCTGCTCTCTTAAGTAAACACTCAATGAACATTACAATTATCCCTAAAATGGAGGGAGGATTGCCAAATTTGCTTAGAGAAAATGGTTATAGCACAATATATTTCACAACACATGATGATCAGTTTGATAATATTGGAGGCTTTCTTTCTGCTAATGGAATTGAAAAGATTGTATCTGTTAAGGATTATCCAAAAAAAGAAGTTAAAAGTACATTAGGCGTTCCTGACCATATTATGTTTTCAAGAGCTATTGAGGAAATTGGTAATATGGATAAGACAAAACCATTTTTTGCATGCCTATTGACTGCTTCTAATCATGGCCCTTATATATTCCCTGATGATATTCCTTTTAAGGCAAAATCCAAAGATATTAAAAATAAAATGATTGAATATTCCGATTGGGCTATTGGAGATTTTATTGAGAAAGCAAAAAAAGAAGCTTGGTTTGATAATACCGTTTTTGTTTTTATTGCAGACCATGGAGCATACAAGGGTTCAAACAATTATGAGATGCCCCTATCCTATCACCATAGTCCATTAATTTTTTATAGTCCTTCCAATCTTAGTCCACGCAAGAATGAGAATATTGGACTTCAAATTGATATTGCAGAAATGATTTCTTCTTATTTAGGGATTGAAAACAAGAAAACACTTGGTATTGACTTTGAAACATATCCTCGAAGATATGGATATTTTTCTGCAGACGACAAACTAGGGGTAATAGATAAGGAATATTATTATATTTGGAATAAGAACGGAGAAGAATATCTTTATAGATATACGACAAACGACAAAAAAAATTATATAAATGAGTATAGAGCCAAGGCAAAAGAAATGCAGGAATATGGGTTCTCTATGCTTATGTATTAGAATGGGTAACCTATTCCGAAATTCATATTAATGCTATTAAATTTGGTTTGAGGGATAACCCACCTTTCATTTATGGGCTTGGAAGGATCCCATGCCTTGACTGCAAAATCCGCACGAATGATAAGGAATTGAATATTTAATCTAATCCCAATACCAACGCCACTTGCTAATTCCTTATAGAAGCTATCTAATCGTATTTGTCCACCTTCCATATCTTTTTGTTCGTAGAGTGTCCATACGTTGCCAATATCGATAAATGTAGCCCCTTCCAATGGGCCTAAGATAGTGAAACGATATTCAAGGTTTGCACCCAATTGCATATCGCCAGATCGATCGTATCTTAGTTGTGAGTCATCAATTTTCGATGATCCGGGTCCAATTTCTCTTAATTCCCAAGCTCTATGATTATTATTACCACCAGAGAAGAAACTCTTCTCATAAGGTAAGCCACTAGAATTTCCATAAGGAAGACCAATACCACCATAGGCTCTAAATACAAAAACTTGGTTTTCTCCAATATAATGATATTTTTTAAAATCAATATCTGTTCTTAGATATTGAGCATAAGGAATCCCAAAAATAGTGTATTGATCCAAATCATTCTTTGAAGCAACGGATAAATTATTAACAAGATAAATAAGATTGCCAGCTGACTCTATATTAAAACGTAGATAGGTGAAGTCTCTTTTCCTATTAAGCTCTTGACCATTATACATAAAGCTATAACGAGAGTTGGTAACTAAGTGGTCGGAATATTGATATCTAATTCTCTTGTCCAATGTTTCGATATAGTCGATATAATATTGACTTGTAACATTCATTTTAACAAGATTAATTTCCATAGGAATAATTGCATGGCTGTATTTTGTTAGGTAGTTCCAGCTATATCCAAAATTTAAATTAAAAATAGAGCGCTCAAAATAATTCCTTTTTTGAAAATTATATCCAGTTTTAATTGTTGTGTGAGGAAGGAATTGCATTGAGTAGAAATTTGTTCCGAAAGGAATAAGGAAGCGAGGGAATTCTATTCCAAAATCAAAACCAGCCTCAAAAGCATTAACTAATGACCATTTATTAATTGTATCTACATTACTACTAAATATATCACTCTTAATTTCAAAAGCTGTTTTACCATTAAAAGAAAAGATTTCAGCCCCCTTAAATATGTTTCTATGCTGAAACCCTGCATTTAACTCCATCCCTAAATTAGAATTATTATTGGTAATTAAGGAATTGTTAACAGCCGAGAAATTAGCCTCCAAAGAAGTAGTTAATAAAACTGGCTTCGTTAGGGATAGTTTAATAAAACAGTCAAGAAGAGATGTGTCTAAGACCTCTTGCTTATTATTAAAAAGTATTGGAGAATAGGATATATCAATAAACTTAAAATTCTTTAGTTGATTAAGTGCATTATACGTTCTTTCTGCATATATGGGAGAATAAAGACTATCTCGTTGAAACATCACTGTTCTTAGTAATGTTTTAATCCTCATCGATTCAGGTGGAGAATAAATAACATAGTATTTATTTAAGCCATATTTATCTTTCTGGCGATGAAAAATTATGTTAGTGTCTATGGTTGAATTTATATCTAATGCCTCCTGATAGGCAATGTCTGGATATATATAGATATTTCTAATCTTATATTTTTTGAAAACAGAGGGTGTGCTAGTCATAAAATCCTTCAAACTATCCTCTTTGTTTTCTTGTTTTAGTTCTTTACTTAGAATATCTATGTTAACATTAGCTGTGTAATTATTATTATTGGTGTCAATATTGAATAGAATATAGTCTTTTGTGAAATCGTAATAGCCATTTTTGTTTAATTCGGACACAAGCCTTTCCCTCTCGGCAATAAATAAGTCCTCATCGTAGTATATATCTTTCTTAATGGGGGAAGACGCCATAATTTCTAATGCAGAGCTTAATAACCCCTTATCTTCCGAACTAACAAAGAATGTATCTATCTTATACCTTTGACCAATCTTAATAGAGTAAAAGACTTTCGCCTTTCTTTTATCGTAGAGAATACTATCAGTAACATCTCCATCAAAACAACCCTTATTTTTCAGATAACTCTTCATATCTTGAGTTGAACGATGGGTGTAATTCTTTTCAAACTCAACTGGTTCTTGGCCTAATTTTCTAAAGAGATTGCGAGAAATAAAACTAACAGTTGAATCCTCTCCCTTGGGAGAAATTGAATATATATACATCCCAAGCTTCACTCCTAATATATAGCTATTAGGATCTTGCTTAATTAGATTGACAAAATCGGATTTAGGCAAGACTTTCGACTCAACCAATACTTTGTTCTTAGATAGAAGAAATCCCTCCTTAGATATATGCTTATATGGACTGCATCCCACAAAGAGGATGGTAATAATAAACAGAGCTGTTTTTATATCTAAGAGTTTCTTAAATTTCATCCTATTAATTTATCAAAATTCTTTATATCAGATAATATTCTTTGGCAAGCCCCCTTATTATCTGATATATATCTTTGACAAATATCAGAACTTTTTTGGTAATAATCATTATCAGATAATAAATAATCAATTAATTCGATTAATTTATCGGTTTCAATAAAACTGAATACTCCTTCTTTCTCAACCAAATCAATAGCTTCTCTAAACTTTTTGTAATTTGGTCCAAATAAAATTGGTTTTCCAAAGGTTGCTGCTTCAAGAATATTATGTATCCCTTCTCCAAAACCTCCTCCAATATAAGCTATTGTTGCGTATTTATAGAGGGAAGACAATATACCAATAGAGTCAATTATCAATATACTATCTTTGTTTTCAGAATTTGAATAATCCATTTCTTTAATATCAGAATACTTTATTGCTTCTGGAAAAAGAGCCATTATTTCTTGTATATGAGATAAATGTACTTCATGAGGAGCAATAATTAACTTGAATTTTGATTTTGTCCTACCAATTGCCTCTCTCATAATCTGCTCATCCTTTCCCCAACTACTACCCATAAGAACTATCTTGTCATTTTGGCAAAACTCTCTTATCCTTTCAAAGTCTCTAGCCTCACTTGCAATTTGAACAACCCTATCAAAACGGGTGTCGCCTGTAACCTTAGCATTATTAAACCCAATTGAGGTTAATAGATCTTTGGTTTGTTTGTTTTGAACAAAGAAGAAATCAAAATTCTTTAATTGCTTCCTATACCAAGAACCAAAAGAGGAAAAGAAATATTGATTAGGACGAAGAATTAAAGAAACTTGGAAGACTTTTGCCCCCGATTTCTTTGCTCCTTTTATGAAATTATACCAAAATTCATATTTAATAAAGAATGCATAACTTGGATGCGAAAGCTTAAGAAAACGTTTGACATTTTTTTTACTATCACTCGGAAGATAGATTACAATATCTGCTTTATCGTAATTCTTTCTTACCTCATAGCCAGAGGAAGAAAAAAAAGTTAATAGTATTTTATAATCGGAGTTTTCTTTCTTAAAGTCTTCAATTAATGGTCTGCCTTGTTCAAACTCCCCAAGCGAAGCGGCATGAAACCAAGCTACTTTATCGGTTTTCTTTATTTTATCTTCGAGCTTATTAAAGCTCTGCTTGCGTCCTTGTACAATCAACTTCGCCTTTTTATTAAAAGGAGAAACTATAAATAATAGCAATGTATAGAGAAAAATAAAAAAAGAATATATCCAATTCATAGTTAGAAATAATAAATCTTGTCTGCGTCACGACCAAAGAAAGGGAACATCCACCCAATTTTCAATGTCCACATCCTATCTTGAAAGATTTTATTTGGGGAATAGGTGTAATTGATTTGATAATCTCTTGTTAGCTTGGTCCATGCCTGATCTAATTCCAAACCAACATAGAAATTAGTATAGCTTTTCTTACTCATATGAAAGTATCCAATAAAGCCAGATACCATTATTCCTTTCATTTGTCTATCATACAAATAAGCATAATCACCTTCCAATTGTTCAGCAACCTCTAAAGTCGATTGGTATATGATTTGATGTTGAATAGCTCCCAGTCCTAAAGTTAGCATTATTCCAGAATTTGGTCTTTTACGTGAAAGAGGAAACACCTTCCCAACTTTACCTACTAAACTTAAGTTTCTATTATAGGCAACAACCCCTGCATCTGATCCTTCTCTTGATATAACAAAAGGATCTCCTTCATTAGTCATTATCCCTGAAAGAATTTGATTTTTTCCCTTAGCATTATCGCTGCCAAATCCAAATCCAAACTCCACCATCCATAAAAAATTTTCTTTTGTTTTCCATCCCAAATTGGCATTCAAATTCATAAAACTTTGATATTTATCAGCCATATCTGCATCAGGAAATGTCCATCCTCCAACTGCTGTACAGAAAGGAGTGGATATTGGTTTGTCTTGTCCAACAATTTCTTCTCCAATTTCTTGAGCAAAAACTGAGCCTATTGAGCCAAGAAAAATTGCAATTATGATTAGTTGTTTCATATTCTTTAATTAATATTTCTATTCTTTAATAAACTTAATTACTCTCGTTCCAACACTAATAAAATATACTCCCCTATTAAGATTTGATATATCTATATTCGTTGTTTTGTCAATAATACTTCCTCTTATTATTTCAATCCCTAAGGAATTCTTAATAAAATAAGTTGTTTTCCCTCCAGAGCTCTTTACAAAAGATAACTTAATTATCTCTTTACCTGGGTTAGGATATATATTAAATTCGTTTTCTGCCTCAATTTCTTCCAAACCAATATCTCTCTTTGCAAGAAATACATCTTGGATAGTAATTCCTCCATTATTTACTTGAATATTTGGAATTGTTTTCGTTATATAGCCTTCAGCGCTAAAGTTAATGATGTAATTCCCATTTAATATTGGACGATAATAATAGCCGGTACTCGATTTTGAATATACTTCGGAGTTAAACCCATCGTGATTTTCAACCCAGACCTTAGCCCTTATAGGTTCGTTGGTTGCACTATCTCTAATATATCCTTCTAATCCTTTTTGACAGTTTTCTATATAAGAGATTAAGCTACCCTTTAGATATCCCCAATAATTATTTAATTCCTCTGTATTCAGTAGTTTTATTGATGATAGCTCAAATGTAATTTCTCTTCCATATTTAAAATAGGTGTGATAATCTTGTCTCCCTCCAGAAACCTTATACCAATCTCCTCCATGTGTATATCCTGCATGTACAACATCTCTAAAAAAGGTTGAAGGTGCAGAAGAAGGAATGGAATCAATAAAACTACTACATACGTCAATAAACCATTCAGAATCGGAATGAATTTTTTCTGTGGAATAGTAGAAATCGTAAGGATAGTTCAAGACCTCAGCTCCTGAATGTATATTTGCAGAAATAGAAAACTCATTAGAGTCAACATAGTCCATAAACGCTAACGTTTCCACTTGCCACTGCTCAGAATCGGGGTGAGAACCATTAATTGGACATGGAAAATTCCTATTCAAATCAATATAGTTTGCATTATATCTCCTCGAATAACTCACCGTTGAATTTCCTCCAGCATAGGTGCCGTCGGGATTAGCAAGAGGATTAATAAAGACTTGAGTATTATTTATTATATCGGTAGCTCTTTGATTTATTCCATAATTAGATAAGAGCCAATCGCTCAAACGAAGCATAAGAACATATCCCGCAAGTTCATCACCGTGCATTGTGGATGAATAACAAAACTTAGGCTTATCAATATCTTGGTATGGATTAGTTGAAATTCTTAAACCAAGAATCAATCTATTATTATTCGAAAAACCAATAGTGTCAAGTTTACAAATACTTGGGTAAGCTTGGGCAAATCTCCTCATAATGGAATCATAAACCTCGTAGGTCGGATAGCGATTCCAATCGTTCATTTGAGCCATTGTTAGTGCCATTGTCAGTGCCTTTGAATTGTTTTGCTCTTCAAAAAAACTATGTTTAAGATTTAGAGCTAAAAAATTATTATACTGTTTTTCATTAACATAACCAAGCCAATTATTGCCCTTAGGATAATCTAGACTAATAGTATGTGCCAATAAGTTTAGGTCATATATCTCATCCTTTGGAATAAGAATTTTAGCCTCTCCCCAAATAGATATATCATTCCTCACTTTTTCAATAACAGTTTCCTGAGAATAAGCAAAATGTACAGAAAAAATGACAATAAAAAATAAAATTATCCTTTTCATATTAATGTTTATAACTTACAAAAGTACATATTTATTTTCATTATTTGAAAAGCGAAGATAAAATCTTAGACATTAATTTGAGAAATAAAAAATAACGTCTATATTTGCCAATTAAGAATAGAGAAATTAATGCTAATTATAAACCAAAATCATATTAAAATGAGATCAATCAAACTTTTATTAATCGCTTTATTATTAATCAGTTCAACAACCTTTGCTCAAAAAATGGACAAATCAGAAATTGTTCTTAAAAATATATTAGAACGCAAGAGTGTTAGAACATACACTGAACAGAGAGTTGAAAAAGAAGATTTAGAAAAACTACTTAGGGCAGCGATGGCAGCACCCACAGCAGTTAATGCTCAACCATGGGCATTTATTGCAATAGACGACAGAGAAATATTAGATAATCTTGCCGACTTACTTCCTTATGCAAAAATGTTAAAACAAGCTCAAGCAGCGATAATTGTATGTGGCAATATGGAAAAAGCATTGGAGGGTGAAGGTCAAGAATATTGGATTCAGGATTGTAGTGCTGCCACTCAAAATATATTATTAGCAGCAGAAAGTTTAGGTCTTGGAGCAGTCTGGACAGGGGTTTATCCAAAGAAAGAAAGGATTGAAGTAGTTCAAAACGAAGTATCTCTTCCAAAGCATATCATCCCTCTATGTGTTATTCCAATTGGTTGGCAAACAGGCAAAGAAAAACCGAAACAAAAGTACAACGAAGAAAATATTCATTGGAATAAATGGAAAGAATAATAGTAGGTAAAATTATTGATAAAAAATTGGATAATGAGATAAACTATTAAATATTTATTTCAGGCTTATCATATGCTTAATTTACAGCCATTTCTTCATCCATCTTCTCAACAAGATTATTGGAAACCAATCTCTCCGTCCTCTTTAGTCTCAACTTTTAGCAAATTCGATTTTATTAAAGGATCTCTTTTAAAAAAGCAAGAGTTCAGACTTGGCACTAAGCACAATTGACTTAGTGCAAGCCTGAACCTATTAAACAACCTGCATACTTTCACTATACTAAGGGGGCAAAAGTGTGCAATTTAATTGAATTATAGTGGTTTCTAAAAATCACGTGCAAGGATAGGGTCAATGTAAAATCTCAGTGGAATGAAAAATAATATCTTTGCTTTAGCAAGAAAAAGAAGATTGATTTTTAAAATTACCTACTAATATTTTCTTTCACTGCAAAAGAACAAATAAATATCAAATGAAAAACAAAAGAGGCAAAATATAAACCATTAAAAATGTCCATTACACCAAGGATTTTCATGATTACCACGAAGGGGTGAAAGGTTTGTAGGAAAATAGATTTAATCTAATTGAATTTATATTAAGGAAAAAATCTTTTTTATTAAGGAAAAATCTTTTTTTATTAAGGAAAAATTTTGAGTAAGGGGA
>JALNVJ010000018.1 GCA_023227645.1 Bacteroidales bacterium
AGATGTACATCTCAAGACACTAAGATGTACATCTCAGTAAGCTAAGATGTGTATCTCAGTAAAATGGATCTTTGTTTTAATTATTTTATACTAAGTTTGATGGATTTTATTCTTAGTTCTAATGAAATTATCCTTTTATCTTTGTCTATAATTCTAAATAGGGTAGGAGTTTTTCGTAGTTCTTTTGGTCTAGGAGATGGATTTGTCGGACTTGATCAAGGGATGAGAAATTCTTTAGCTCAATACGAAGTTTAATTATTGCTTTAGCTAAATAGAAATCGATATATGGGTGGGCTGAAAGTTCTTTTATGGTGGAGGTATTGATATTTATCTTTTCTGGATTGGCTTTGTCTATCTTTAAATGTCCAACTATACTATTATATAGTGTATCTGTCATCCCATATACTTCTTTAAGTTGTGCTATTTCAACATAGCCACCGAGTTTTTGTCCATATAAATATATTCTTCTTGCGTATGAAGGTCCTATTCCCCTTAGAATTTGTAAGTCTAGGCTATCTGATTTATTTAAATCAAGTATTATTGGAGCTTTTATTGTGATTGGATTATTAGTATGTTTGTTTAAGTTGGTGTTATTATCTTTTTCTTGAGTTGCTTTGCTGTTTTTTTGATTTGGAATACGAACATAGGGAGACATTTCCTTATATAGCTCTTGGCTCATACAGTAGAGTTTTTTGATATCCTCTTTCTTTTTAAATCTTCCTCCAGCTCTAACATAATTAACAAAGTTACTAGCTTGCCTTTCTGAAAGTCCAAATTCTATTAATTGGGTTTTGGTAATGGTATTCGGATTAAATGGGAATGGGTTATAGGTCATCTTTGTTTTAGATCCATAATCTCTTTCCTTATACTTATCCTGCTTGTCTTGTTTTGAATTATTATTATTCTTAGAATAAGTTATATCTTCCTTATTACACTCTTCAAGCCCAGAATTATTTATATTACCCAATACAATAACAAGGATAGTGATTACTACTCCTAAGCCTATTCCAATAAAAAGAATGATTCCTTGCTTTTGCTTTTTAGGCATAAAGGAATCATCTTTTTTAAATTTCATTATCTTTTATTTTGAAAAAAATCTTCAAGGAACTTGTCCAACTCTTCTTTATGTAGGTTCTTTGCTAGTATATTCCCTTCGCTATCTACAAGGAGGTTATAAGGAATGTATTGGAAATCGTAGCGTTTTGTGATAGTGTTTCCATCTCCAAACAAGGATAACCAAGGTAGAGGGTTGGATGATAGGTAGGTTTTCCATTCCTCAACTGTTTTATCTATTGATATTCCAACCAAGGTTAGACCTTGAGATTTGTATTTATTATTTATTTGTTTTAGATGTGGAATTTCTTCCTTACAAGGTTTGCACCATGATGCCCAAAAGTCAATTAGGAATAATTTACCCTTAATATCTCTTTCAGAATATGATTTTCCATTAATATCAACGGCTGCAAATACTAATTTTTTTGATGTTTCTTGTGCTAATCTCTTTTCTCCAAGCAATGAGCATACAACTTCTTTCCATCTATTCTTCTTGCTATCAGTGCAGATGCTATTACAGTAATCTAATAATGGATTTGTTTTATCGAATTGCATATTATTGATTTGAGGAATAAGCAACATATAAGGGAAACCCGACTCTGGATAAGTTTCGATATAGGGTTTATATATTTCAACAAACTCTTTATAGCCTTTATTTAAATCTTCAACCTTAAGATCTCTAAAAACAAGCATTTGATTTTGAATTTTATCCCAAAAAGTGGTGAATTCTTCTGCATGTTTAGAGCCTTTATAGCTGGTTTTTAGTCTTCCTCCTTTATTATACTCATCAATATTAGTAAATTTAATATCAATTGTTTTGCCTTTTTCTAATGGTAGCGGAACATTTGCAAAGAAAGATTCATCATCACTTGTAATTTGAAGTGCACATTCTAATATCTCCTTATCAAAATTAATACTGTCTAGGTCAATTGTGATTTTGCCATCCTTGAATCCTGAGGTATAAATTATATTTTCAACAGAGTTGGTCACTTGGTCAGGGCTTGCATAAACAATGGCAACACTCCCTTGTTTAACTTCTGGAATTTCGATATTTACTTCTGATTTCTTTGAGCAGGAAGCAAAAAGAATTGATATTAATAAAGACAAATAGATTTTAGTTTTAAGATTATTCTTGTTGATGTAAATGCAAAAATAAGAAAAACGTTAGATATTCAAATGAAAACCTATGAATTAATACAAATTATTCTAATCTGGGACTAAATCTTAAAGAGTTTTTCTGCCGAATTGCTTGTAATTGAAGCTATATCTTCAATGCTTATATTTTTTATTTCGCTAATCTTTTCGCCAATAATTGGAATATAACTGCTTTCGTTTCTCTTTCCTCTAAATGGTGTGGGAGCAAGATAAGGAGCATCGGTTTCTAATAGTATATTTTCAATATCAATTTCTTTTACTATTTCAGCTAGCTTTGCATTCTTAAAACTAACAACGCCTCCAATACCAATCATAAATCCCATTTCAATTACTTTTCTGGCTTGGTTGATGTCTCCTGAAAAACAATGGAATACCCCTCTTAGCGATTTGCTAGTTCCCTTGATTTCTTTTTTGATTTTATCTAGCGATTGGAAAGCCTCTTCAAATCCTTTGCGAACATGTATAACTAAGGGTAGGTTCTTATTCAATGCCCATTTGATCTGCCTTTCAAAAGCTATGATTTGCTCATCTATATAGGTTTTATCCCAATATAAATCAATCCCTATTTCTCCAATAGCACAAATATCGACCTTGTCTAAGAGGGCTTCAATCTTATCCAACTGATCAATATATGAATTATCTATTGATGTTGGGTGAAGTCCAAGCATAGGATAGAAACACTTGTCTTTATTGCAGAGTTCAAGCATAGGCTTAATGGAAGCCAAATCAATATTTGGAAGAAGAATCTTGCTTATATTTGCCTCCTTAGCTCTTAGGATAACTTGGTCGATATCTTCTAAGAATTCTTCAGCATAGAGATGTGAATGAGTGTCTATAAATCGCATAAGGTTAAATTTAAAACAAAAAAAGCCCTACCTGAAAGGAAGGGCTTTAAGTTTTTCAATTAAAAAATATTACAAACTTGCAATTCTTTTCATACATTTAGATTTAAGGTTTGCAGCCTTATTCTGATGTATGATTGAGCGTTTCGCTAATCTATCAATAGATGATAATAGGTTAGGAAGTTTTTCTTCTGCTACAGCTTTATCTTCTAAAGCGCGGAAGTCTCTTAACGCATTACGCATTGTTTTTGCGTAGTAACGATTAGCTATTCTCTTCTTTTCGTCTGAACGAATTCTCTTTATTGAACTCTTGTGATTTGCCATAATTTCTTTAATATAATTTGTACCCCGTAGGGGATTCGAACCCCTGATTTCAAGAATGAAAATCTTGCGTCCTAGGCCAACTAGACGAACGGGGCGTCTATTGCTTTTTCGCTGTGCAAAAGTACAACCTTTTTCGTTATCACCAAATTTTACTGTAAAATAATGATAAGTATTTTTACTGCTTATTATTTATCTTGCTTAAATTCAAAGCCTAAGCGTTTGCCAGTAATTTGTTTTTTTGTTGCTTGATTTGATTTAATTTCGCCAATAGTAGAGAATTTTACCTGATCGAAAGGTGGAGTTAAGAGGTCGAAGCTATTAACATACTCCATTGATGACTTAATTATATTGAAAATTGATTCTTTATTTATTATTGCAGTATGAAAACTTGTGTATAAAAGTCCAACCTCTTGTTTCCCTTCAATGAAATAATGATTATCCTTATTAATAAATATCCTTCCTATCATATATCCAATATCAAAATCCCTATCATATTCAAAGGAATCGCTTAGGAAATTATAAATATTTATCATTCCACAATATGAACGATCCTTATCTTCTTTAATATAAGGAATCTTCATTACTTCGTGTAGGCGTGGAAATTCAAAAACATTTGTATGTTGTAAGAAAACTAGGGTGTCGGAACCAAAACTAAGTTTAAATTCAAAATCTCCTATATTTTCAAATTTAGAATTTGTGATTGGGAAAGAATTATTAAACTCAAGAGCTATTTCTTTTGCTGTATCCTTAAAAAATTCAAATGCTTGATGAGTATTTTCACTTATTAAATTATTTAATTCTGTTTTTTTTTGAATTAAATTACCAATTTCACTGCAATCCATAATCAATATTTTTATAATAAAATTAATTTGTTTTTATAAAAAAGCCCTGAAGAATAATGATCCGTCAGGGCTTTGTTTTTAATTAATCCGATAATTATTCAGGACTGATAGCTTCAACTGGACAAGCGTCTGCGCAAGTTCCACAGTCAGTACATATTGATGGATCAATTTTATAAATGTCACCTTCAGAGATAGCTCCTACTGGACATTCGTCTATACATGTGCCGCAAGCAACACAATCTTCAGAAATTTTATAAGCCATAACTTTTATAATTTTGGTTTGTATTAGAGTGCAAATATATGATTTATTTCTTAAATTTGCCCCAAATTTGAACCTAAACATAAGAAAACATGAAAACAAAAACCTTAAAAGGCTTATTATCAAAGACAATCGTCATTATTTTAACTGTTCTTATAACTTCATCATGCTCAAATGGCAAAAAAGAGGTTATATCTTACTATGAAAATGGGAATCCAAAACTAATTTATTATATTAAAAAGGATAAAGATAGTAAATATAAGGTTGCCGAAAAAATGTATTATGAAAATGGCAAGCTTAAATATGAAGGAAAGTTTGATAACAATGAAAGAACGGGAAAATGGATATATTATTTTGAAAATGGGAATAAGTTTTCTCAATGTGATTATACCAACAGTAAGAGTGGAATAGACAGGGAGGTGTATAAGGTTGATAAGACAAAAATTGTTGGGAAAAATGATAAGGTTGAAGAAGTAACTTTTTATCCTGATGGGTCATTGGCTGCAATCAAAATTAAATATGATAAGTTTGAAAAAGAATATAAGTTTTTCCCATCTTTTAGATTATTAGAAGAAAGAACAACAAAAGGAAATGTACTAAACGGCGAATCATTGTCTTTTTATGAAAATGGGAAAGTCAATTCAACCAATTACTTTAAGGATGGAATGCAGGATAGTATTTATGTTTTGTATTATAATAACGGTTCAACCCAAGTTAAGGGAAGCTATAAGATGGATAATAAGATTGGGAAATGGGAATATTTTAAAGAAGATGGAACTGATGATGGAGAAGAATTATTTTCAGATGATGGTTCAATAATAAAATCAAGAAACACTGGGATAATGTATTTTGATAAAGAAGGAAAACAGATCAATTTATAAGTATCCCAAACAATAATTTACAATTTAAAAATAATTAATATGAATAAACTAATAATATTGACTCTGGTGCTTATCTTAAGTTCAGTTGGTTTGTTTTCGCAAACTTTTGATAAAATTGCAATCCAAAAGCAATCAAGCGAGGCTTCTTTCGTTCTTAATAAAGAAAAGTATAAGGCCTATTTTGGAATCACTAATGAATCACGAAGACCTAAAATAACATTTAATGGAAAAACTAATTTTACATATAGTTCAATATTCCCAGATGCAAAATTGGATTTTGAAATATTTTCAAACTCCAAATTAAACTTTGCCTATTTAATAATCAATAACTATTTAGATATAACATTGGGGGCAGAGGTTTATTTAATAGACAATAACTATCAATTTATTTTCTTAGGTCACCTCCCAGTTGGTGCTTATAATAGTATTGGAGATAAGAAAATGAATTATAATAGTATTTTATCATATCTTTCTATATTCTACACAAAGGAAAAGACTTATTTCTCATTTGAGGTTCCTTTAGTTGTGCTTAACCCTGGAGAAATAACCGAACAAATAGTTGAAAGCAAAAAGATACACTATACTTTAGTTGATAGAAAACTCAAACGAAACATTACAGAATAATAATAAATGAAATTTTCAGATATTGAAATAATGTCACCGGTAGGCTCTTATGAATCATTAATGGGAGCAATACAAGGTGGGGCAGACTCAGTTTACTTTGGTGTTGGAGAACTAAATATGCGTTCTAGGAGCTCAAGTAATTTTACAATTGAAGATCTAAGAAAGATAGTAGAGATAGCAAAAGAACATCAGTTAAAAACTTATCTAACACTAAATACAATAATCTATGACCAAGAACTAAATTATATGAGAGAGGTTGTTGATGCGGCAAAAGAAAGTGGGGTATCTGCAATAATTGCTGCCGATTTAGCTGTAGTTTCTTATGCCAAATCAAAAGGAATAGAAGTTCACCTTTCAACCCAATCCAATATAACTAATATAGAATCTGTTAAGTTCTTTTCTCAATTTGCTGACGTTATTGTAACTGCTCGTGAATTATCCTTAGATAAGGTAAAGTCCATAACTCAATATATACAAGAAAATAATATAAAAGGACCTTCAGGCAAGATGCTACAAATAGAATGTTTTGTTCACGGAGCTCTTTGTATGGCTGTTTCTGGGAAATGCTATATATCTTTAGATAATGCAAATAAGAGTGCAAATAGGGGAGCTTGCCTTCAATATTGTCGTCGCCCCTATAAGGTAACCGATATTGATGGAGGAACGGAATTAGTTGTTGATAATAAGTATATAATGTCGCCCAAGGATTTAAAAACTCTTGACTTTTTGGATAAGATACTTGATGCTGGAGTTAGGGTATTGAAGATTGAGGGAAGGGGTCGCTCAGCAGAATATGTAAAAACCGTAACAAGGGTATATAAGAAAGCTGTTAAGGCATATTTTGATGGAGAATTTACTCAAGAGAATAAAGACAAATGGAATGAAGAACTAAAAACTGTTTATAATAGAGGTTTTTGGGATGGGTATTATTTAGGACAAACAATAGGAGAGTGGACTGAAAAATACGGTTCAAGATCAACAAAGGTCAAAGAATTTATTGGAACTTGTACTAACTATTATAAAAACATTAGTATTGTGGAAATAAAACTTGAAACTGGCGAATTATCTATTGGAGATGATATAATAATTCTTGGGTCAACCACTGGAGTTTATGAAGATAAAATTAGTGAGATAAGAGTGGATTTAAAGCCAGTTGAAAAAGCTATTAAGGGAGATATGTTTTCAATTCCTACAACTGAAACTATTCGCCGAGGAGATAAATTATATAAAATAAAAGATGCTAAAATTTAATTATCATAGTCATTCCACATATTGTGATGGGAAAAACTCTCTTGAAGAAATGGCTCAATCGGGGATAGAAAAGGGATTAAGCTATTTTGGATTTTCTGCTCATAGTCCTGTTCCCTTCGATAATGATTTTGGACTTCAATACTCTGAAATACAAAATTACTTAAGTGAAACAATTAGACTTAAAGTAAAATATGAAGATAAAATAAAGCTATTTACTTCAATGGAATTTGATTATATTCCTAAAATTTCTGAAGACATTTTAGAAAGAGCAAAGGAGTACAATTTAGAATATATAATTTCATCTGTTCATTTAGTTAATTCAGGAAATGGATTATGGTTTATTGATGGTTCAAAGCAAGAAAGTTACGATAACGGATTAAGAGAATATTTCGGAGGAGATATTCGAAAGGCAGTTAAAACATTCTATAATCAGACCAATGAAATGATTTCTAATGTTAAACCTGATATTATTGGGCATTTTGATAAGGTTAAGATGCATAATAAAGATAGGTATTTCAAAGAAAATGATCCATGGTATGTGGATTTGGTTATTCAAACTATCGAGATGATGAAAGAAAATGATGTAATCTGTGAAATCAATACAAGAGGATTATATAAGGGACGCTCTAATGATTATTTTCCGCAAACAACTTGGATAAAAGAACTTGCCAAAAGAGGAGTAAGGGTAACTATTTCAACAGACTCTCATAAAGAAGATGAGGTTGACAAATTATTTGTGGAGTGTTGGAATGACCTAAAAGTCTGTGGTCATAAGGAAGTATGGTATTTTGATGGCCAGTGGAAATCAACTGCTTTATAATGGAAGATATTGAAAAGCATTTAGAACTAATAATAACAGAAGACGGCTCATCAAGTTTAAGAAGAAATGATTTGCAAGAGGGATACCATTCCACGTTTGGGGCAATATCAGAAAGTAAACATATATTTATTGAAGCAGGTTTAAGAAAGGTTGGAATACTTCCTAATATAAATATTTTGGAAATAGGATTTGGAACAGGCTTAAATGCAATACTAACATTAGAATTTGCAATAAAAGAAGAACAGTCAATATATTATCAAACAATTGAGAAATATCCTCTTTCAAAGGAAATAACATCGGAGCTTAATTATGGTAAAATTCTTGATTTAGAAAAGGAATTTGAGAAAATACATTCTTTAGATTGGGTTCGAGATTATCAATTAGACCAATATTTCACTATCCATAAAATTGATAAACCTGCAGAGGAGTTATGCTTCGCTAAGGATTTTTTCCATCTGATTTATTTTGATGCTTTCGCCCCACAATTTGAAGAAAACCTATGGACTAAAGCAGTGTTTGAAAATATATTCCTATCTTTAAAAGAAGGAGGTATTCTTGTAACTTATTGTTGTAAGGGTGATGTGAAAAGGATGCTTAAATCATCAGGATTTCAGATTGAAAAGCTTCCAGGTCCAAAAGGAAAGAGAGAAATTTTAAGAGCGGTGAAAATATCTAAGTCTTTATATTGATTTTCTCTTTTGCTAATTATTCTGAGGCAGATTCTCTTATAGGTTTGTGAAGGATCATTTCCATTTCTTTCTTTATAATAACAGATCCTCTTTTGTCTAATTTATATGGTTTTAACCATCCTCCCATAGCTTGAAAGGCTCCCGGTTCCCCTTCTTTTGCTGAATAAAAATAATTAGACATTTCTTTTTCATCAATTCTTTTTCCAACAAAAATCGTATCTAATTGGAATGCCGAAAGGCTTCCTATTATTGCTTCTAGTTTGGTTTCTTTGTCCTTATTCTTTGCAGTAGGGATTGTTTTGTATTCCCATGTTCCATTTGATTTATAGGTTTTTGCATAGAATTTAAGTCTTGCATCATTTTGTTGGATTTCAAGAGGTAGTCTTATTGTTATGTTTTGAGTAAAGTTTTCTTTTAACTCGCAATTATCATAGTCGGGTTGTTGATTTGACTTTAAAACAAAATAGCCTGCATTAAGAATATATTGTCTCCTATGTGGTACTAGTTGATAGTTTCTTGTTAGGTCTTCAAATGATAGTATATCTTCAAATTGTAGGGTCATCTCACTGTCAAGAGTATCTTTTGTATGGGTAATACTTTTTAATCCTCCCTTTGGCATTTTAAGCATTGACATATTTTTAGTAATAATTGTTGTATCTTGTGATGGATAGTAATAATCGTTGAATTTTCCTAAGCATTCTTCTGGATTGTTTTCAACTAAAATATATGCCTTATTTTTTAATTCTATTCCGTTAATTGATCTCTCTTCTTTGGATTTTTCGTTTAGGTTTATCCATTTGAAATCGAATGGCATCTTATATTTAATAATACATTCTGTCTCTCCATTACATGAATGAAAAAATGTGCTTGGTGTTTTACGAACGATAAATTCTGTTTCTTCCCTTGATGCAAAATAATCAAAAACCTTAATTGCTCTCTGTCTTGCTAATGATGAGGACTCTTCATTAACAGCTTCTGCATCATCATAACCAATAATTGTAATTTTATAAAACTTCCCATTATTATTGTCAAAAGCAATCTTGTAAACACTATCCAAGGCATTTAGAGCTTCTTCGGTATAGGTTGATTTTTTTGGTTCAAAACAAATATATGCTTCAAATTTCTCTGGATAACTTGATTCAGGTTTAACTCCTCTGTAAGTTCTTTGTCTTTTAGGTGTTGGTATAATTATTTGACTACAAGATGAGGTTGGAATTTTTTGGCCAAAGATATTTGTCCCTACCACCATTATTATTAAAAAAAGTATTGCTTTTTTCATAGGACTTATGAATTAATTAGATCAATAATAATTTTTTCTGCTGTATATCCTTCTGCTTGTGAAGAATAGTTTTGAACTATCCTATGTCGCAAAACAGATACTGCAACAGCTTTAATGTCTTCTATGTCTGGAGAGTATTTACCTCTTAGTGCTGCATGACATTTAGCACCAATAATCAAATATTGTGAGGCCCTAGGTCCAGCACCCCAAGATAGGTATTTTTGAGCAATAGGGTGTGCTTTAGGTGTTGATACCCTTGTTTTTTCAACCAAATGAACAGCATATTCATAAACATTATCAGTTACAGGTATCTTCCTAATTAAATCTTGCATTAGAATGATTTCTTCTTTTGATAATATACTTTTTACCTTAATATTGGTTCCGGTAGTAGTCGCTTTTAATATATCAATTTCTTCTTCAAAGCTTGGATAATCTAACCAAAGCATAAACATAAATCTATCAAGTTGTGCTTCTGGGAGGGGATAGGTTCCTTCTTGTTCTATTGGGTTCTGTGTTGCGAGAACGAAAAATGGTTCTTCTAAAATATTAGTATTTCCAGACACAGTCACTGAGTGCTCTTGCATAGCTTCTAAAAGTGCAGCTTGAGTTTTGGGAGGAGTACGATTAATTTCGTCAGCTAAGATAATATTTGCAAATATTGGTCCTCTAATAAATTTGAATTTTCTATTTTCATCTAAAACCTCAGACCCAACAATATCTGATGGCATAAGGTCGGGAGTAAATTGTATCCTATTATATGATAGACCTAAGGCTGATGAAATAGTATTGACAAGTAATGTTTTTGCTAAGCCAGGCACTCCAACTAATAAGCAATGACCTTTTGAAAATATTGAAATCAAAACTTGGTCAATAATATCTTCTTGTCCAATTATTACCTTGCCTATTTCTTTTTTTAATAATTGTATTTTTTCAACAAGTGCGTTTAGTTGATTTACTTCAGAAGGGTAGTTATTAGAAGAGTCTTGCATAATTAATTTGTTTTCACCCAGTTCATTTTATAATTACAATCTTTATAATCATTGTCTATCTTAAGATATGTTTTAGATATCCTATTTTGAGCCCATTCAATAACTGCTTTTGTTTTTGCTGTTTCAAGAGCTGAATTATAAACCTTGTCGTAGTCATCTTTTAGATTAATCTTATGTTGTTGAGTTTTTTCGTTAACTTTAATTAATCTATAAGCTGAACCTGATTCTGTTTTAAATAGTGTTGGGTTAATTATATCTCCTTTATTATACTTCTCAAAACTTATTTTTTCAATGTTTTCCATCATCTCATTTGTATTGTCTTTTGGGAAACGAGCATTAGCAGTATATGGATTAATAATCTTTCCTCCTGTTAGTTTAGATGGGTCATCGGAGAATTTCTTTATTGCATCTTCAAAGCTAATTTCTTTATTATTGATAAGTTTTTGTATACTATCTAATGTTGTCTTTGCTTTGGCAAGTTCTATGTTAGAAACTTTTGGTTGAATAAGGATATGACGACAATTTATTTGGTCTCCTCTTCTTTCAATCATTTGTATAATATGAAATCCAAACTTTGATTCAAAAACGGGGGAAACCTCTCCTTCTCTTAAAGGAAATGCAACAGCTTCAAATTCAGAAACCATAAATCCTCTTGAAAAGAAACCAAGCTCTCCTCCTTTTTTAGCTGAAGCCTCATCTTCTGAATAAAGAGTGGCAAGGGTTGAAAATTTATCTCCTTGAAGTATTCTTTCTCTATAACCATTAAGTTTATCCTTAATTATCGCTTTCTCTTCAGCAGATACCTTTGGAGAAATAACTATTTGAGAGAATTCATATTCTTGTTCTATTGTTGGTAGACTATCTTTAGGGATATTATTATAGAAATCGCTTACTTCCTTAGGTGTAATTTTAGTATTGGCAGTAATCTTCCTATTAACTTCGCTTATAAGTAAGTTCTCTTTAATTATATCTTTGTAGAAATCCTTTATCTCGTTAATGGATTTGTTCATTTGCTTTTCCAAATTCTCTCTAGAGCCAGCAGAATGCATCATATAATTTATACGATTATCCATTTCTCTATTGATTTGGTCTTCAGTAATTGAAATAGAATCAATTTCAGATTGATGAAGCATTAGTTTATTTAGAAGTAGGCTTTCAAATATTTCACATCTTGCATCAAAAGGATTTTCTATTATTCCAAGACTTTGTTTTTGTTGTAGATAAGTTGTTTCAAGTTCCGATTGCTTAATCATGTTTTTCCCAATAACAGCAATAACTTTATCTAATACGTTGGTCTGAGCAAAAATATTGGTGCTTAGTAAACAAACTAAACCGATAAGGATAAATTTCTTCATTAAATAATAATTAATTGATTATGGAATTGAAAACGTTATCATATACCTTATAAGTATAATCTTTGCGTAATTTTTTTATCCATTCGTCTTCTAAATATTCTTGATAGTCTGAAGTTGCAATACCTTTTGACTCTTCAAGGGTTTTTTGTGATGGAGAAAGAATTTTGTGAGTTATTACAATATACTTCTTCTTTTCATTATCAAATTCAATAATATCACTAACTCCTTCTTTCCAATTGGTCTTGTCAACTATCTTACTGTCTCTTTTTTCAAACTTATTCCATTTATAATCGAAATACTTTGAAGTATCTGATTTAATTTTGAAGGTCTTTGCCAATAGGTCTTTAATCTCTTCGTTTGATTTATTTTTCTTAACTCCTTTTTCAATAACTTTCTTTGCTTTCAATAAATCAATCTCATTAGAAATGCTAAATATTGTCACATCAGCTCTTTCTTTCCATTGGTATTTTGATTTATTCTTATCAAAGAATTTATCTAAGCCAATACTATCAACAATTGATTTATTCCAAACGAACTTGTCTGTTATTGTAAATATAAGAATACCGTCTCTAAATTCATCAACTGTTGTTTTAAGTTCAGGATGTTTACTTTCTAATTTAGAATCTGCATAGGCAAGAACTTTTTCGTTTGCAATCTTATTATAAAGATTATTAACGTATGTAGGAATATATTCTGGAGTTTGTACTTGTTGTAGGTTTTCAATTTCTTGTGCTAAGTCTTTTTGAGTAAAAGAATAATCTCCTATGGTGAAAATTACTTCATCTCCAATAAAGTCTTCAGGAACTTCCCATTTATCTTTAAAGATTGAATCTGTAACTATTTTATTGATTGCAGAAAGTTTTTTTAAGTCCTCTTGAAAGTTATATTCTATCTTGTTTTTCTTAATAAATTCTTCAATTGTCCTATAGCTTCTAACATCCCTTCCAATACGTTGTTCAATTTCCTTACGTTGATCTTCTAGGCTTTTTACAGGAACTAAAGATATTGGCTTAATTATATGCCAACCATATCTTGTTTCAAAAGGCTTGGAGTATTCTTTAACTGGAGTATTTATTATCATATCAGTATATTCAACTGGCATATTAACAACCCTTTGACTTGCAAGTACGCCTTGGCTTTTTGAAGAATATCTATCGTCGGAATACTTTGTAACAATAGAGTCAAATAGGATATTGTTTTGAATTTCAGCATAAGCTTTATTGATAATATCCTTACATTCTTGAGGGCTTGAATGACTATCGAAATTTACCCAAATATGAGCAATAGTAGCAGTTGAGAAAGGTGCTGGTTTGCGATCAGTCAGTTTAATTATATGATAACCTCTTTGAGAACGAATTGGCATTGAAACCTCATTAACCTTTAAGTTATAGCAAGCTGTTTCAAATGGATATATCATACTGAAGGAAGTGAAATAACCTAAGTCTCCTCTGTTTCCTCTAATTTTATTTTGACCCTCATTAGTTTCTTGATCCTTTACCGAAGGGTCTTCTGAAAACTGAACAGCCAAATCACCAAAATTCTCTCCTTTTAAGATTCTCTTCCTAATATCTAAAGCCTTATTATAAGCCTCTAAAGTATCTTTTGGAGTGGCATTGGTTGGTATAATAATTAATATATGGGAAGCTCTAATGATTTCTTTTGTACGCTCATAAGCCTCTTTAACCAATTCCTCGGTAACAGTTTTGTCGTTTAAATATGGTTCAATCAACTGTTTCCTATATGTATCAACTTCTTGAACATAAGCAGGCATTGTGTCTAGTCCTAGTTTTTTTGCCTCAGCAAGTTTTAGTTTGAAATTAATAAATAAATCTAGGTATTCATCCAGATCTTTATTATTAATTTTCTTGTCAGGATTTGGATTATTTCTTTGATACATTTCAATAAATGTTTTCTTAGGAATTTTTTCCCCAGCAACTTCAAGAACGATATCATTGTCTTGTTGTGCAAAAGTAAATGAAGCAATTAAGCTAACTAATACAATACTGATAAATTTCTTCATGTCTAAATTTAATTATTTTTTGAAATCTAATTTATTAACGAGAATAATTTGGAGCCTCTCTTGTGATTGTTATATCGTGAGGATGACTTTCGGTATAACCAGCTGCAGTTATTTTAATAAATTTGGCTTGTTGTAATGCTGCAATATCCTTAGAGCCAGTATATCCCATCCCTGCTTTTAGTCCTCCAATCAATTGGTGGATAACCTCAGAAATAGTACCTTTAAATGGAACTCTACCAACAATTCCTTCAGGAACTAATTTGTTAATATCATCTTCCATATCTTGGAAATATCTATCCTTAGACCCTTGTTGCATAGCTTCCAAAGATCCCATTCCTCTATATGATTTATACTTTCTACCTTCATAAATAATAGTATCGCCAGGAGATTCTTCAACTCCAGCCAATAAAGAACCAGCCATAATTGAACTAGCACCAGCAGCTAAAGCCTTAACAATATCTCCAGAATATCTAATTCCACCATCAGCAATAATTGGAATATTCATTCCCTCAACAGCCTTTGCAACATCATAAATTGCACTTAATTGAGGAACCCCGATACCTGCAATAATTCTTGTTGTGCAAATACTACCAGGTCCAATACCAACCTTTAAGGCATCTGCTCCAGCATTTACCAATGCTATTGCAGCTTCCGCAGTAGCTATATTGCCAACAACTATATCAATGTTATCATATTTTTTTCTAACATTCCTAACAACATCAATCACATTTTTGCTATGACCATGAGCAGTATCAATAACAATTGCATCAACACCAGCAGCAATCACAGCATCAATTCTCTCATACATATTTGAAGTAATTCCAATGCCAGCAGCAACTCTAAGTCTTCCCATTTTGTCTTTGCAAGCATTTGGACGTTCCTTAACCTTAATAATATCTCTATAAGTAATTAAGCCCACAAGCTCACCCTTGTCATTAACCACAGGAAGCTTTTCAATTCTATGTTGTTGTAGGATATCCGCAGCCCTTTCAAAATCTGTATGTTCAGGAGCAGTAATAACATCATTAGTCATCACCTCAACAATAGGACGATGAAGATCTCTTTCAAACCTTAGGTCTCTATTAGTCACAATCCCAATTAATTTATGATTATCATCAATAACCGGAATTCCTCCAATACTATACTCTTTCATAAGAGCCAATACATCCTTCACAATTGCATTTTTCTGAATTGTAATAGGATTCATTATCATTCCATTTTCAGCTCTCTTAACCTTTATCACTTCAGCTAGTTGTTGGTCAATGCTCATATTTTTATGAAGAACACCAATACCGCCTTCTTGTGCCATTGCAATAGCTAATTTTGCCTCTGTAACGGTATCCATTGCGGCAGAAACTATAGGAATATTAATAGGAATATTACGAGAGAAGAAAGAATTTGTTTGAACTTCTCTTGGAATAAGTTCCGAATATGCAGGGACTAATAGAACATCGTCGTATGTTAGTCCTTCACCAACGAATTTGTTTGAATTTGAAAACATCTCTTTTGAATATAATATATTCTGGCAAAGGTAATATATTTTTATTAATGGGAAAAATAAAAAAAAGAAAAACAATACAATTATAATGTAAAGATCATAATTATTCCCTCAACCTCAAATATTTTTATTATATAAATGAGTAGAAATTTGCGCTAATCAATCATTACACTAAGCCTACCCGAAGAACAAAGGCCTATTCGTAACTTCATAATATTCTATATTATTTTATTAGTAGAGGATAAGAACTTAGGACAGCAATAAGATATTATTAATCAAGACACATAATTCCAAAATATCAAGAACTAGTTTTAACATATCGTCAATAGCATTTTCAATATTGATTACATGAAATAAGACCGTTGTGAAATCCAACGCACTCTTTAAATAAGTTTTTATGTATCTTTGAGGACAGATTAGTGCTCTGAGTTTAGATCTA
>JALNVJ010000019.1 GCA_023227645.1 Bacteroidales bacterium
AATCCTTTAGTTGTTGGTCCTTCAGTAATCATATGCATATATTGTGTCCTATCTTTTGAATATAATAGGTTATTTTGAATAATAAATCCCCAAATATTATATTCGTTCTTTTCAACCCAATCCATTTGATCGGGTGAGTATCGGAATAAACTGTTTATTGATGACTTAGGTAATAATTTTTTTAATGCGTAATAATACTTTCCTCTTTCTATAATAATATCAGCTAATGATGCCTCATGACTCTCCTCTATTAAAGGTATGTTTTGGGTTGTAACATTTCTTAGGTATGCACTCATAATATCAGGTACAATATAAGCCGAGTCGAGCATTGACATTATATATTTTGGATACTGCACATAGAATTGATTTTCTTGAAGGGCATTTATGCTATATAAATCAATTGCTATTGTTATAAAATCTTCTTGAGCTACAACTCTTTTGGAATAAGAATAAGAGAAATCGGCTGGGCCAAACATAAAGGAATAGAGTTTAGGTATTTTTGTATTGGGATATTCTTCAATTAGGATAGAAAAAGCACTAGTAACCTGATTTGCTATCCAATCTAAATTAGGATAACGTTGTTTTACTGTATTATAAGCAGAAATCATTGTGGAGTCTTTTGCAAAACTACTAACCATTTGGAAGTATTCAGGATCTTCCAATGTTGTATTAAAAAGAGGCTTATAACCTTCAAAATTTGCTTTTAAATGAGCTTTAAGGTCTTGTTGGCTCTGGTCAAACAAAACATCTTCAAACCTATTTATCTTCATTGTTATTTCTTTTCCTGTTGAGGGATCAATAAGTGTGGCTTTCTTATCCTTAGAGCAAGAAGTAAATACAAGAAGACTTATAGAAATAAATAAAAATATCCTTTTCATTGAAATGAAATTATTATGTTAGAAAATAAAATGAAAATCAGAATTAGGAAATCTTACTCAGCAAAATGTCTTTTCTTAAAATCTTCACGTAAAAATATCTTCGCTTGGCTTATTGGTATTTTTATTTCTGGTGCACCATAAGCATAAGCTCTTATATCGTAGTCGCCATAAGCAAAAACAAGATTAGCACTATCAAAATAAATAATTGGTGAAATCATAAAATCTTTTGCGCTTCCAACATCGAAAAGATTTAATTCTGATATTTGTTTTGCATTTTCTTGTTTCATCAATTGATTAAGCAAAATTTTCTTTAAGCTTAGGTTTTCTTTGATATTAGGAATAAATATATCTTCATTATCTAATTTCTTTCCTGTTGAGAAATCATAAACAAAATAATACTTAACTTTGTTGGAGTGAGCACCGCCTGTAAAGTATTCTTCGTTGATTATATAGCTACATAAGTTTTTATCAGTATATACAAAATTAGCTTTTAGATTTGTCCACATTTGATTTGTTCCATTATTATTTTTTAAATTGCTTACTCCTGGCTCTTGAAACAAATCAGCCTTCTCTAACATATAGAGGTTGATTGTGGATTCTAAATTAGTAGTATCTATATTTACATTGAATATTGATTCTATAATCGTCTTCCTAAGCTGACAAATAGTTGTATCATCATTGCATTTGGGCAATTTGATGTCAATATCAAATTTATAACTAGCATATTTAGGATTATCTTCATAGTATTTGGTTTGATTAATTTCAACATCTTCAATCTCCATTTTCTCTAATGAAGTCTTTGTTTTACCACATCCTATGAAAAATAAAACAATTGATAAGAGAAGTAATAAATTCTTAATTTTCATAATCCTAAATTTTTTAAATTATTTCTATTCTTCCTCTGAAACATATTGTGTTCCTCTTGGATTTTTTATTCTAATACTATCCATTTGTTCATTGCTTTGAAATCCATCTCCGTATGCAATGCCCGACGTGCTACTACGTCTTACTTCTTTTTCGGATACTATTGTTTTTAGGGTTTTATCCCAAATTAATTCTTTACAATAAATTGTGTCCTTGTCTTTATAATTAATTATTTCAATACTATCCCTTAAATAAACCTTGTTACTATTATTGTAGTTAATTGCATATTTTGCTATTAGGGTTGACTTAACCGATAAATCATCATTATAAAACCATACCTTAATTCCTTTAGGGAATTCCATTCGAGCACTATCTCCATCATAATTATATATGATTGGTGCTTTAATTTGAACCTCTACTTTACCGTTTTGGCTTCTTAGAATATCAGCAAACTTAACAATTTGAATTGGTTTTCCTTTTATTCCTTTTTTGCCAGAGGGGCTCCTACCAGTGCAACAAATTAATAACAAAAGTGAAGATAAACCCATAATTATCCATAGATTTATCTTCACAAGTTGATTTAAATTTTTATTAGCTTTCACAAAGTTTTTAAAAATTATCGTAGTCTAACAGTTGTACTCTCTCCAATCCAACATCCAACTGTATAGGATTGACCATTTGCTATTTCATAAAAAAAAGCACTTTCAGTTGTTGGCCATTGACCTACTGCAGTACGCATTAGAGATTCACATTTATCTGCAATTGATGGGTCAAGTGATTTTGCTTTAGCTGCTTTATCATATGCTGCCCAAGCTGCTCCTCTTATTTTTCCATCATGTGAAGCACAAGATGCTGCTGAACTTAAATACATTGTTGCAATAAAGTAAAGACCTTCTCCTTCTTTAGATTTATCGTAATTTGATGCTTGGTAAAATGCTGAACGAGCTGCAGAATATTGGTCAGATGCCATAAGCATTTGAGCCCATAACATACATGATTTTGCCTTTGCATCATTATCATCTGCTTTATCAAGAGCTTCCTTGAAGTATGTTGCAGCCTCTCTTGTATTACCTTTACCTGCAAGCATTTGTCCCATCATAAATGCAGACCTTGAAGTTGGTTCTAATTTATGAAGGTTTTCAGTTGACTTGAAAAATAAATCTGATTTAGTACATCCTTTTCTTTCTAAATTAGTTGTAATCTTCTTAAGTAGCTCTAAATTATTTGGGTCTTTATCAAATTTTGGTTGATAAATTGGAACAATTTTATCGCAAGATGCAAACGGCTCAATTATTTGTTCAGTTGCTGCAATATAATCTTTAATTTTTTCTTCTGACTTATTATCACCTGCATCTAAAGCTTGTTTTCTCGAAAACTCTAAGGCATCTGATGAAAAATCATAAGCATCAAAAAGAGGTGACATTTGGTCTTCATTTGCTGAAATTGAATGAAGAAAATCAAAACAAGCTTTTAAATATAATGGCTTATATTGGTCATCAAGTTCAATTCCCTTTTCACCACTCTTCAGAGTTGCTTCCTTATAAAGATTATATACTCTTTCTTTTTCGTTTGGTCTTAGTTCTGATAAATCTTTTGCCTTACGTGCTATATTATTAGCCTCTTGTCCAAAAGCTATTGTTCTTTTGTCATAAAGAGACATTAACTCATCAATGTATTTTTGTTGATCTTGAGGAGTTTTAGCTTGAACAAAAAGGTTTTTAAGAATTACTGCACCACGAATATAAAGATTCACATGATTATTTGGACATGCCTTAACAGCATTTCTCCATGGTTCATAGGCATCTTTATAGTTACCTTGTTTGTAAAATTCTTGGTATAGAGAGTTATTCATAATACAATCTATACTGTCTTTTGGCGTCTCTCCATATTTCTGAGCAAACCCTTTTGTAGTAGCACTTAATACTACAACTAACATTATTAGTGTTAAAATTTTTTTCATCTTCTTGTCCTATTCTAGTTTCGTTTTATTAATAATTTTATTGATATTTTCTCTTAAAGAACCACATGTCTTTAGCAGAGAATGACAATCCTAAACGGAAATAATCTTCTTGTATTAGATCATTTCTGGTTGTCCCTCTTTTTACATATTCAAAGCTTAGATTTATCATTGTATTTGACTTCTTTATAGGGAACCCAAATCCACAACTTATTCCTAATTGACTTATTCTTGTATTATTTAATTCTATCATTCCATCATCGTAGAAAAAGCCAAAGCGATAGATAGATTTCTTAAAGAAATTACCATAAGCGTCAGGTTTCCACTCTCCTCCCATAGAAAGTCTAAAACTATTAACTAAATTATTATTTAATAAATCCTTTTGAAAAAGAAAATCAGACCATGTTTCATATTTTCCATCTATTCCAACAAAAAATTTATTAGGTCTTTCATAAGAAAAGCCTAATCCTATTGTTGCAGGATAAGTAATTGAATTACTCTCCGTTGCTTCTCTTATTGAATCTTTTAGATAATCCAGACCAGCAGATGTTGTGAAAGTATAGCTAGATAAGATATTATCCGTAGGAAATTTAGAAAGATAGTCATAGACTATTCCTATACCTAGTTTGTCTCCATTATTAAGGGGTTGGAAGTATTGAACTCCTAAGTTTATATTTAAAGATCTAACATGATAATTGTTTTCAACTCTTGAAGAAAACATATATAGGGAGTCAGGGAATGATATTGTTGAGGCCTTATAGTAATTACCAAAAATATATTCAAAATTAACTCCAAAGGATAAATTATTAATCGGCTCATATGCAAATCCTAAAGCAGCCTTGTTTAGACCTCCATCAGCAGAATATTCTTCTCTATATTTACCTATTTCAGGTGACACAATATCTTTTGAAGTTGTAAAATTCACAGAAGACATAGGCATTATTCCCACCACAAATTTTAATTTTGGACCTACTGGGATTCCAAATAAAATATGAGATAAACTAGTGTTATTCCCATTAGAATTATATTGATCAGTTTTTAGAGATATCCACTCAGAATAAAACCCAATATCGAAAACTAGAGAAACTGTATCTATTCCTGCATAAGATGCTGGATTCATATAATTTATGGAATTGTTCCTTTGAAAGCCATAGCCAACTCCTCCCATAGCATTATTGATTGGGTTATTAAAAGAATTAACGTTTCCTACACCAAAACGAGAATAAGGAGAGCTAATAACAGATTGTGCTTCAGCTAAATTGGGAAATGCTGCAAGTATTGCAACAAAAACTAATAGATAATTAATTTTTCTTTTAAGCATTAGTGTCAAGTATAATATTTAAACCCAGAAGAACTAAATGCTCTTCCAGTATTGTGTTTTTCTTAAAATAACTTTGGAGATATCTACTATCTCCTCCTGTAAATAATATCTTTATATCAGGGTAATTAGAGGAATAATACCTTATAAACCCTTGTAATTCCATAATGGTTCCATTTAATACCCCTGAATTAATTGAACCCTGAGTATCAGTTCCTATAATATCTTCTTTTTGAAATTTCTCATTTATTAACGGCAAAGATTCAGTAAAAGTATTTAAAGCTTTATATTTCATCTTAATCCCTGGCGATATTGAACCTCCATAATAGTTATTTGACTTATCAATAAAATCAATTGTAATACAAGTCCCTGAATCAATAACTAAACAATCATCTTCAGCAAACAAACTCTTAGCGCCAATAACCCCTGCCAACCTATCCTTGCCCAAAGTTTTTGGAGAAAGATAATGATTTATGATTGGGTAAGATAGGTCTTGGTTCATATTTATTAGCTTTGTATTTTGTTTTAAATAATCTTGTATCTCTGTTTTTACACTATCGGCATCCGCTACCGAAGAATAAATTGATTTTCTAATAGTTGGAAATCTTTTAATTATATTTTTGATATCATCTACAGTAATATTGTCATAAACCTCAACAAGAAACAATGTACTTGATGAAAAAACAGCAATCTTAGTTCTAGTATTACCTATATCAATCACTAATCTCATTAAAACGACTCCTGTTTTTGATTTACTGAGTTCGAAATTTCTTCATTATTCACAGACTCTTTACTCTTAAGTTCTTTATTCTTTATACTTTCTAAGGGCAAATTAAATTTGGAATTAAGCTCATCAAAATTTTTATATATTAAATAGTCTTCCCTCTCCATCCAACAATCATCAATATCAAGAGGATTATTTTGTCCATCAAAAATAGAATATGTTTTCTTTATCAACTCATTGTTTTCATCATAAAAATATTCCGAAAGCTCGAAAGCAACTTCAGCACAAACCGACTTAAAGGTGCTATAATGTCTAATAAAGAGTCTTTCTACTCCATTTTCATCAAATACATTTTCGTAGATATAATCCCATGCTTGATTTTCATTTAATATCATCTCCCGAACATACATTATCTTTTCTGTATTGGGATAGAAAATAACTTCAAACATTCTATCAATATTCAATTTATTAATCCCATCAATAAATGGTAAGATTTCATTCTCTCCTATTATTTTTGAAAAATGATAAACCAAACTATCCCTATCTCTTAATATGTTAATGTCACTTAGTAATTTTTCTGAAAACTCTACTGATTGCTTACTAATCTCATCCTTGACCTCAATTTCCTTTGATTCTTCATCCTCCGAATATTCATCATCCCCAATTTCAATATCAACATAATAATCGTTATTAATATTATCGATTGAATCTATCTCTTGAGAGAAAGCATTAATTGAAAAAAACCATATAAGAATGAATAGAACCCTAACCTTCATAAAACTCTTTCTAAAATCTAAATTTTAAAATAAATTACAGCATTAGTCAATATCCTCTGAAAACATAGGGTCCCAAGAAGGAAGCATTATAGGTTCTTGATTTAATATATTAAGTATTTTTGAAGGAACATATTTTTTATCAACCACCAAGCGGAACATATATTCATTAAACCACTCATCAGTAATTATCAAATGACCTTGCCAACCTGCAGAAGAGCCCCAACTATTTTCAACCAACCATTTATTTGGCTTATTTTCTTTATTTAAATCAACAGCACAAAGTGTCATAGCATGAGAAGAACCACTTGCAAATGTTTTTATTCTTTGTGTCTTATCCATTGAGAAACTAGTTCCCATCAAAGAAGAATAATCATAATTATTTACATCTAATAAACCTTTTTGTCCATTATAGAACTTACCAACATCGCAAGAAAAATACATCATTATAGAGTCTTTTATGGAGGCAATTGCCATTTCTTTAATATCCTCTATTGGTAAATTAATATATCTCCAGTTAAAACCATCAGCAACATGACGATCATTTTCAATCTCATAAAGTTTATTATATGGACGTGTTGGATCATTCATAAACATCACATAAGTCTTAGTTAAGTCTTTGCCAATAAATTTATCATAGAAAGACTTAGGAGTATATTTATCAGTTGATATTTCCTTATTATTTGCATCACGCAGAGTATAAGTAAATTCCGTTACTGGCTCTCCATAAGCTAAAACCAACATTCTATATATAGTTGAAAGCATTTCAACCTTTTTAGTATCTATATCTTTTTTAGTATCTCTTAGTTCCAAAGCATATTCCTTTAACTTAAGAGTAATTAAATTAGATATTGTTCTAGTATTATCTGAATTATACGTTTCAGGCTGAACACTTGAAGGAACTAAACCATATTTCATTACCAAATCACTCACTCCAGTAAATTGTCCACCATCAGAAAGTACATTCTTTAATAACCAATCATTATGTTTGCTATCTAAAGGTTCATTTTTATGTTTAATGATAAGTGATAAAAAAAGATTAGATTTTTCTAATTGGTCATAGAAGAATAAATAATTATGAGAGAATTCAAACTCACCTAAATTATATTTAGATATCATTTCAGATCTAAGAACATTGAAGCCACTAAACATCCAACACCTTCCTGATGATTTTTGATCAGATATTCCCTTAGACTTAACCCTATTAGAAAAATAAGTATTGTAATTAGCTTGGTTATCAAGATTAACAACCAATTTATCAATTGAATTATTAGCTATTGCATTACGTAGTGCCTTGTTTTGAGCTGTTTTGGTATATCCTTGCTTAATTTTTTCTAACATTTGAGAATTAATCCCATCATTTTGAGAAAAACCCATAAAGCTGAATAAACAAGCAAGAGATAATATTATAATTTTTTTCATCTTCTATTCTATTTTTATTTGTTGTTATTTTTCCATTCTATTAGCAAAACAACTATTATATTTAACTTTATAATCTTTAATATTTCCAAAGTTTTCATCATCTATAATTATCTTTCCTTTGGTAACAGAACCAATTGTACAACAAGGAACCCCTGTTAGTCCAATCACATCTAAGAAGGCCTCTTCTTTTTCTGAATCTATGGTAACCACAACCCTTCCCTGTGATTCACCGAACAAATAAGAGTCGAGACGAATCTCACTATCGGTTAGAATTTCAAAACCTAAATCATTTGGCATAGCAGACTCAATTAGAGTTGTAAACAAACCTCCATCACTAATATCATGAGCTGAAGATATAAGCCCCTCAAGTATCAATCCATTTAATGCATGGTGTAGATTATATTCTTCTTCGATATCAAAATATGGTGCAGGTGAAGATTTTATTCCCTTATATGAATACAAGTATTCTGAACAATTAATATCATCCACTACATGACCTAATAAGTATATCGTTTGACCTGCTTTCTTAAAATCTAAAGTAGTGTGAAGTTTCTTTTCAACCACACCAATCATACCAATTACCGGAGTTGGGAAAACTGATTCAATCTTACCATTCATTGAAGCTTGATTGTAGAAACTTACATTTCCTCCTGTTACTGGAGTATTAAATCTACTACATGCTATACTCATCCCCTTTATTGCATTTTCAAATTGCCAATAAGTTTCAGGGTGATATGGATTTCCAAAATTACAACAGTTAGTTACCGCTAATGGCTCTCCACCAGAACAAACAATGTTTCTAGCAGCTTCAGCCACCGCAATTTGAGTTCCTATTTCAGGATTAGCATAAACATAACGACCATTACAATCTGTTGTCATTGCTATTGCAGTATCAGTTCCCTTTACATTAACAATAGCTGCATCAGATGGACTATTGGTTGACATATTACGAGTTCCTACCATAGAATCATATTGCTCATAAACCCATCTCTTGGATGCAATATTAGGATGGTTAATAATATATTCACCTATTTTCTTGCATTCTTGTAAATCTGGTTCTTCAACACTATCAATGTTAAACTTAAATGTTTCAGCAAAATATGCAGGCTCTTTCGATTCTCTATCATATTGAGGAGCTCCCCCGCCAAGAACCAAGGTTGAAGCTGGAACATCAGCTACTAATTCATTATTCCAATAAAAATTTAATCTATCACCATCAGTAACCTCGCCTATTTGAGCACAGTTTAGGTCCCATTTCTTAAATATATCTTCAACAATTTTTTCTTGACCTTTCTTTACACAAACCAACATCCTTTCTTGGCTTTCTGAAAGCAAAATTTCCCAAGGTTCAATATTCTTTTGACGAAGAGGAACCCTGTCTAAGTGAATATCCATACCACATTCTCCTCTCTCACTCATTTCACTGGTTGAGCAAATAATACCTGCTGCTCCCATATCCTGCATTCCTATTATTGAGCCACTCTTACCTAATTCTAAACTTGCCTCTAATAATAATTTTTCTTGGAATGGATCTCCTACTTGAATTGAAGGAATATCGTCGGAAGAGTTTTCTGTTATCTGAGCTGAAGCAAAACTTGTTCCATGAATACCATCCTTACCTGTAGAAGAACCTACAATATAGATTGGATTACCCTTGCCCTTAGCAATTGCAGAAATCAAGTCATCCTTTTTCATAATCCCCACACTCATGGCATTTACTAGTGGATTATTTTCATAACATGGGTCAAAAAAAACTTCTCCCCCAACAACTGGAACACCAAAAGCATTACCATAATCGCCAATACCTTTTGTTACTCCTTTGAGAAGCCATTGGGTATGTGGGCTATCTATATCTCCAAAACGAAGTGAATTAAGCTGAGCAATAGGACGAGCTCCCATTGTGAAAATATCTCTATTTATTCCGCCAACTCCAGTTGCTGCACCTTGATAGGGCTCAACCGCAGAGGGGTGATTATGTGATTCTATCTTAAAAACGCAAGCTATTCCATTACCAATATAAACCATACCTGCATTTTCCTCTCCAGCCTTAACCATTAGCTGTTCTCCATCTCGGGGTAGGGTCTTTATTTTTTTAATAGAATTCTTATATGAAGCGTGTTCACTCCACATTACTGAATAAATACTTAACTCTGTGAAATTTGGGGTACGTCCAAGTAGGCTACAAATTTGTTCAAACTCTTCTGGCAATAGCCCTAATTCTTTAGCAGTTGCAACGTTAACGGATTGATTCTTTATCATAGAAACTTAATATTTTTAAAGTGCAAAGTTAGTAAATTCAAGTCAAAAGCCTAACAAAAAACCCTCTATTTTACATTAATTAGAAAAACAATGATAATTTTGCAATGATTAGAAGCCAATTTTAATCAAAATAATATCTTTTGACAAAACAATTTTAATAATATGGTGTTATGATTCTTAGAACCGAAATAAACCCTAAAAAAACTATTCATACCATTTCTCATTCCGACACTATTAGTTTGATTGGCTCATGTTTCACTCTATCAATTGGGAATAAACTAAGCCAAAGCGGATTCGAAACCGATATCAATCCTTTTGGAATAATATATAATCCAATCACAATTTCAGAATCTTTGGAAAGTATTACCACTAAAAAGTTCCTCAAAAATGAAGATTTAGTCTTCGATGGCAATTACTATAAGGCATATTCCCACCATGGAGATTTTCGATCACAAACCGAGCAAGGGCTTTTGGAAATGATTAATCAAAGAATAGAGATAAGCAATAATATTATTAAGAAATCGAAATACCTAATCCTAACCCTTGGCTCCTCATGGGTCTATACACATAATGAAACCCAGAGAGTAATGGGCAACTGCCATAAATTGAATGCTAATCTCTTTACGAAGAAACTCCTATCCATTGACCAAGTGTATAAGAGTCTATCAAGAAGTATAAACTTATTCTTTTCTAATAACCAAAACACTGACCCTAAAGTAATAATTACTATTTCTCCAATCAGGCATTGGAAAGATGGATATAGGGAAAATCAAATCAGCAAGTCAATATTACATCTGGCAACAGAAGAAATTTGCAAAGAAAATCCAAGAGTTGAATACTTTCCTTCCTACGAAATTCTTATGGATGACCTAAGAGATTATAGGTTTTACTCCGAAGATATGCTACATCCTAATAAATTGGCTATAGATTATATTTGGGAAAAATTCCAAGCAAGCTATTTTAATACCAGTACAATAGAACTATCAAAACGCTTTGAAGACCTAGAAAGGATGAAGTCTCATCGAGTTTTTAATCCTGATACCGACTCACATAAAGCATTTATTAAAAAAATAGAGAGCCTGGAAGCTGAACTTACTAGGGCGAAAAACAAATAAAAAAAAAGAAGAATGAATAAGAAATTTGAAATAGAGGTCTGCGTTAGCTCAATTGAGATGGCCCTTGAGGCAGAAAAAGGAGGTGCAGATATGATTGAACTATGCTCTGCACTAAGCCAAGGAGGTCTTACCCCATTTCCATCACTTATTGAGATGACAAAAGAATATTTAAATATCAAAACAATGGTTATGATAAGACCTAGAGGTGGTGATTTCTACTATTCCGATATTGAATTCGAAACCATGAAGAGAGATATACTCTTTGCCAAGTCTCAATCCGTTGAAGGAGTAGTTTTTGGGCTGCTTAAACCAAACGGGTCAGTGGACAAAGAAAGAACCAAAGAACTTGTTGAACTTGCAAGACCCTTGAAAGTATGTTTTCATAGGGCAATTGATATGACGAATGATTATAAGAAAGCATTTAATGCTATTTTAGAATCTGGTTGCGATAGAATCCTGACCTCAGGAGGAGAGAACTTAGCAGTTAATGGATTAGAAATGATATCAGAAATCCAGAAGCAATCATCAGAAAGAATAGAAATTATGGTAGGGTCAGGAGTTGGATCAGAAAATGCAAGAGAGATCTACAATAAAACCAATGTCAAACACTTCCATCTAAGTGCTAAAACCTTAATTCAAAGTAATATGACCTATCGTAACCCTAAAATTTCAATGGGAAAGGCAGACCAAGCTGAAGAATACTCTATGATTTTCACAGATAGGCATAAGGTTAGGGCGTTACGAGACATTCTAAATAGTTTATAAAAACTTACGCTCTCCTCTCTTTGAATTTACTTACTAATGTTCTCCGAAAAGAGCTGAAACATCTAATATAATAAGTTTATATCCTTATAATAAAAAAATAAAACGCAGAATAAAATTCCTAAATCCTTATATAAATTTACTGAATCTTCGTTTCATAATGCAAATATACAAAATATTTTGCTATTAAACAAGTCTGAAATGAAAATCTATTTTTTTGCTAACATTGTTCTAAAATCTACAAAATTCTATTGTAAGGCATATTTTATTAATGTCAAAGGATTAACTCCATAATAATTTCCTGCTTAGTGTCGTTATAGCATATAATCACCTAAAAGATAAACAAAAACAAAAATCTTTAGAATAATGAAAAAGGTATCAAGTATTGTAATATCTCTTTTTAGTATATTATTAATAGGGAATATAAGTGCTAATGCACAAAGAATTCCATATATGTCATTAATTGATAATAAGGAAATGAAATATATGGACAACGCTGAAATATCTATTGATGCTTGGAGAGAGTATCAATATCTTATGAAAAAGACTTATGGTCAAGATTCAAAAGAGTTTCTTTCTACAATCTTCGATTCCATAGTCTTCGATAAGTATTATGGAAATTTACTAAAGTATTCCCCAAACGAGCTTTGGATTTCTCCACCTATGGGTTCTAAAAAAGATCTTATTGATTGCTCCGACTATCCTATGATTGGCATATCCTATAAGCAATGTATTGATTATTGCAAGTGGAGAACTGAAATTTATAATTATAAAATAAAGGGTGTATCAAAAATAACCTTCTCTATACCTTCTCATGAAGACTACGCAAAAGCTATTTCCAAAGCCAAAATAACAAATAACCCTCCACTATTTAAATTAGTAAATAAGAAAAGGGGTAAGATTACTGGAGTAACTGATAATGTCAAAGAATATAATATTGGAAACAAAATAAACCCTAATGATAATCCAATAGGGTTTAGATGCATTGCAATAATAGAAAAAGATTAATTCTTTGTCTATATATTATTTATAGTTTTCTGCTATCTTTTGAGCTACATTTATTCCGTCAATAGCACTTGAGGTAATTCCTCCTGCATATCCTGCTCCTTCTCCACATGGATATAATCCAGATATTTGAATATGCTCTAGAGTGTCTTTATCTCTAGGTATGCGAACAGGTGATGAGGTACGAGATTCTAAGCCTATGATATTTGCTTCTGAAGTTATAAAGCCTTTCATTGTTTTGCCAAAGTGAAGGAATCCATCACGAAGGTTAGAAGAAATGAATTCGGGTAAAATATTATTCATATTAGATGGAATAAGTCCTGGGAGATAAGAGCTTTGTGAAAGAGCTGATGAGTTTTTATTTTTAATAAAATCTGTTAGCCTTTGTGCTGGAGCTACCATTGTTTTGCCTGAAGCAATATACATCTTATTTTCTGTATCTTCTTGGAGTTTCATCATTGCCAATGCCCCAAAACTAGAAAATTCTCTTGCATCTTCTTGCTTAACATTAACAACAATTCCTGAATTAGCAAATGGTGAATTACGTAAAGAGTTCGACATCCCATTAACAACTAATTCTTCTTTATTAGTTGAGGAAGGAATAATCATACCTCCTGGACACATGCAAAAAGAGAATACTCCCCTGTCTTTATTCTTTGAATTATGAGCCAAAGTATAAGTAGCTGGTGGAAGTAGTGGCGAATATTTTGGAGTATGATATTGGATTTGATTTATTAACTCTTGTGGATGTTCTATTCTAATTCCCATTGCAAAAAGCTTGGCTTCAATTGCCCAGTTCTTTTCATGGAATAGATAATAAATATCTCTTGCACTATTTCCTGTTGCAAGAACTACAGCATCTGCTTCTATATTATCGCCATTTTGAGTAATTACTCCTCTTATCTTATTGTCTTTAACAATTAAATCAACAACCTTAGTGTTAAAATGATATTCACCTCCGTAAGTTTCAATTGTCTTTCTTATATTTTTAGTTATTGCTGAAAGATTGTCAGTCCCTATATGTGGATGTGCATCCACCTTAATATCTTCAGCTGCTCCATGTTCAACAAATAAATCTAATACATCATTAATATTTCCTCTCTTATTGGAACGAGTATAGAGCTTTCCGTCAGAAAAGGTTCCTGCTCCTCCCTCGCCAAAGCACCAATTTGATTCAATATTTATTTCACCCTGACGGATAATTTGGGCAAGGTCTTTTTTTCTTTCACTTACTGAGTTTCCTCTTTCAATAATAATTGGTTTAAATCCTTTTTGAATAAGTTTAAGACTAGCAAATAATCCAGAAGGACCTGCTCCTACAACAATAACTGGCTTTGCATTATGAACATCTTTGTATTTTTCAACCTCTATGCTTGGAGCAACCAACTCTAATTCTAATTCTGTTTCGCTATCTTTAACAACTAATTCCAAAGACTTTTCCATCTCAGCAATTGTTAACCTAACCTTAATCCTATATGTTATTAGTGATTTTCTTGCATCAATACTCTTCTTTAATAATTCAAAGACTTGGATGCGATCTTCTTTAACACCTACTTTTCTGGATACAGTCTTTTTTAATGTTTCGGTATCAACTAATTCCTCAGGCAATACATTTAATTCAAATTCTTTTATCATGTGTTTTTGTTTTTTGCCTATATCAAGACCAAAGGGGTTCGAGATCCAGGAATTAATAATTAAAACCCTATTCGAAGGTCAAGGTTACGTAGAATATTCTTGTTTTATACTTATCTATTATGTTTGAGTATGGCTTTTGAGGCTCTGGAATATGCATATTGTTGAAACTAAAAGATGATTTAAGCTCTATCCCAAATTTAAAATAAGGGAGATAGAAGTCAAATCCTGTTCCAAAAGTGTACATCCAATCAGTATTATTAAGCCTTAGAAGGAGGTCTTCTTCAGATATCTTTTTGTTTTTCAAAGATGCCAAGTCATAAGCATATTTAGCACCAGTAATTAAATATGGGCGGAAATTTCTCCATCGTTTCGATTGTATCTTAAATTCTAAAGGAGCTTCCAAATAAATAGCCTCAACATTAGTTGACTCAGTTATATAATCACCCTTATTATTTATAATATTATAGTTAAATTTCCTGTCTCCAAAACTAATAGTTGGAAGAAGCCTTAGACGTAAGTATTCAGATATTTTTAAATCTCCTATAATACCAAGTTGGAAACCGTGCTGATATGGATTATTCATTCCAATAACCTTATCGGGCTCTGGTAAAGGGTCTTTAACTCTTAGAAGTGAAGAAAATTGATTATAACCTATCAATGCACCAAAATGAATTATTGTTTC
>JALNVJ010000020.1 GCA_023227645.1 Bacteroidales bacterium
AATAACTTCATCAGAAACTGGATGATATTGAATTTCTTGAAGAACTACTTTAGATTTTTGTCCATCAATGTCTAATTCAACAAAATGTGTGTCTGGAGTGAATAATAATGGTTTAAAATCTGTAGCAAGTACAGAAAATCTTACTTGTTCTTCTCCTCCGTAAACAACACAAGGAACTCTACCCTCGCGACGAAGTGATTTTGCATCCTTTTTCCCTACGTTCTGACGAAGAGAACCGCTCATAGATACTGTTTTCATCTTTTTTATTTTTATTTATTTATTAATTCCCTATTTTAGGGCTTATTTTTAAAATTTAATAGTAACTCCTTTTTTGCTAATTGCCATTTCGTAGAAGTCTGCAATTGATTCGTTAAATTCCACTCTACGAATTGCTTCTGCAAAAATAGGAGCAACAGATAAGGCTCTAATTTTAGCTGATATTTGATGTAGTGGAATTGTATCAGTAACAATAAGTTCCTCCATTAAAGAGTTTTCTATTTTTTCAACAGCATCTCCACTTAATACTGCATGAGTAATCATTGCTCTAACTGATTTGGCTCCTTTTTCTAGAATAACTTGAGCTGCCTTACAAAGAGTGTTTCCTGTATCAACAATATCGTCAACCAAAATAACATGTTTTCCTTTAACATCTCCAATTAATTGCATTGTGCCAATTTCGTTTGGTTTGTTTCTTTGTTTATAGCACATTACAAAGCCACAATTCAATTTTTTAGCATATTCACTTGCTCGTTTAGTTCCTCCAACATCAGGTGAAGCAAATAATACATCATCTAAATTGAAACTTTCGCATGCAAGACCCCTTAAATAAGGAATAAATATTGAAGAAGCATAAAGGTGGTCAACAGGAACATTGAAAAACCCTTGTATTTGGTCAGCGTGAAGATCTATAGTAATAATACGAGTAACGCCAACGGAAGTTAGTAGATCCGCAATAAGCTTTGCAGTAATTGGAACACGAGGTTTATCCTTACGGTCTTGACGAGCAAAACCAAAGTATGGGATAACAGCGATAATTCTTTTGGCTGAAGCACGTTTTGCTGCATCAACATACATTAAAAGTTCCATTAAGTTATCTGAAGGAGCAAATGTAGATTGAATAATAAATACGTCTCTGCCTCTAATATTTTCTTCAAAAGAAGGTTGGAATTCACCATCTGCATATTGAAGAACTTGTGAGTTGCCAAGAGGTTTTCCATAAATGTTTGCAATTTCTTTTGCTAAGTATTTAGTTGCCCTACCCGAAAATATCGTAACAAGGTCTTTTGAAGTGTCGTTCTGCATGATTTATGCTTAAATTATTTCTGATTTGAGGGTGCAAAGTTAGTGAAGAATATTTGAATAGAAAAAAAAATCGATGTTTATTTGCAGAAAAAGAAAATATTACTACCTTTGCAAACCTATCTAAGGATAGAAAGATTTGCATCAGTGGCGGAATTGGTAGACGCGCTAGACTCAAAATCTAGTGAGGTAACACTCGTGCCGGTTCGATTCCGGCCTGATGTACAAAAGAAAAGGATCTATATTTTATAGATCCTTTTCTTGTTTTATGTAATTGAGAGAAAATCGTATTATCCTATCATATTAAACAAACAGCCAATATAAACTCTTAGTCCAGAGTTGAAAATTTCATTTGTAGGAGAAAGTAAATAATCAAATTTCATACTTAGATTAGCTTTTTTTGAAATAGCATATTCAAAAGAAAGAAAAGGGGATATAATTAATGAGCTTTCTTTCCGCCAAAAGACTATATCAGGAACTCTTATTTCTTTATTGTTTTTGATAATATCCATTTGTTTATTAACAGCTCCTCCAAAAGTTAAACCAATAATAAGATTAGTTTTCTTTTTATTATAGAATATAAATTCTCCCAAAACACCTCCCCAACCAATAGAATAGAAACTCCCATCATTTTTAAATTCTGAACTACTACCATAGCCCTCCGTACCTATCCTAAGATAGTTATTTAGTTTAAATGAGAGTTTCCCTCCAAGCCCATAAGATAAATCATTAATATTATTAAGGTAACCTGAATGAAAATACATCCCTCCAATTAATTTGGATTGATTATTATCTTGAGCATTAAGGAATATGGAAGAAGTCAAAAGTAGGATAAGAGTCAAAAGTTTTAGTTTCATATAATGTAGTTCTATATATAAATAGAAACCCTTTTTATTTGTTTTTTAATAGGTCTCTAATTTCTGTCAACAGAATTTCTTCTTTTGTAGGACCAACTGGAGTTTTTACTTCTTCAGCTTTTTCTTCTTTTTTCTTTGCAGCATTAAGAAGCTTAATTACCATAAAGATAGAGAAAGCAATAATTATGAAATCAAATGCTACCTGAATGAAATTGCCATAATTTATTGTAACTGCAGGAACATCCCCAACAGCATCCTTTAACAGAAATTTTAAGTCAGTGAAATTTACCCCTCCAACTAATAATCCAATTGGAGGCATAATAATATCACTTACAATTGAAGTGATTATCTTTCCAAAAGCTGCTCCAATAACAATACCTACTGCCATATCAATGGCATTTCCTTTAATGGCAAAGGATTTAAACTCGTTTAATAATTTCATTGTAATCTTTTTTAGGTTATTTAATAAATGGATTAGGAGCAAAGATAATTATAATATTTTAATTACAAAAAAAGCTGCCCTATTTTAATGGGGCAGCTTAAGAGTGTTATTTTATATTGGATTATTTATTCCAATCTTGGTTAGCCATTCTTTTGTAAGAATTGTAACGCCATAGAGCATTTTCTTGAGACAAGCGGAATAACTCATCTGCATCTTTAGGGAATGCTTTCTTCAATGAGCTATAGCGAACTTCTCCATCAATAAAGGATTGGAATTTACTCCAATCAGGTTCTTTAGAGTCAAGAATAAAAGGATTTTCTCCCTTATCTGCCAATTCTGGATTGTATCTCCATAAATGCCAATATCCACATTCAACTGCACGTTTTCCTTCTTCTTGAGTCTTACCCATTCCAAGTTTTAAACCGTGGTTAATACATGGTGCATAAGCAATAATTAGAGAAGGTCCGTTATAAGCCTCAGCTTCTTTAATTACCTTTAAGTATTGAGCTTGGTTAGATCCAATAGAAACTTGTGCAACATATACATAACCATAAGTTGTAGCTATCATTCCAAGGTCTTTTTTACGAATACGTTTTCCTGAAGCAGCAAATTTTGCAATTGCTCCAACTGGAGTAGCCTTTGATGCTTGTCCACCTGTATTTGAGTAAACTTCAGTATCCATAACTAAGATATTAACGTTTTCGCCTGATGCCATTACATGATCAAGTCCACCGTAGCCAATATCATAAGCCCAACCGTCTCCTCCGAAAATCCATTGTGATTTTTTAACAATAAATTGACGGTTGTCGTAAATTCCTTTGCAGATATCACAACCACAAGCTTCCAATGTAGGAACTAATCTATCGTAAACTTGTTGTGTGATTTCAGCATTTTCACGATTATCTATCCATAATTGGAATAGTAGTTTTTGATCTGCAGTGCAAGAAGAGCAACTTAGACCTTCAATCATAAGGTTTCCTACTCTATCTCTCATAAGTTTAGTTGCAGTGTGCATTCCTAAACCAAATTCTGCATTATCTTCAAATAAAGAGTTAGCCCAAGCTGGTCCTTTACCCTTTGCATTTGTTGTATAAGGCATTGATGGGCATGAACCACCATAAATTGAAGAACATCCTGTTGCATTTGCAACCATCATTCTATCTCCAAATAATTGAGTGATTAGTTTAATATATGGTGTTTCTCCACAACCAGCACAAGCTCCTGAGAACTCAAATAATGGTTGAGCAAATTGAGAATTCTTAATATTCTTAGTAATATCAACTAATTCAGCTTTATTAGAAACTTCTTTTGAAATTATATCCCAACGTTTAGCCTCTGCTATTTGAGAAGCAAGTGGTTGAAGAACTAAAGCTTTTGTTTTCGCTGGGCATACATCAACGCAGTTGCCACAGCCAGTACAATCAAGAGCACTTACTTGCATACGGAATTGAAGACCTTCAAATTCTTTTCCAGTTGCTTTTAGTGTTTTAGTGTCGTTTGGTAATTTTGCTAATTCATCTTCATTTATAAGAAAAGGACGAATTGCTGCATGTGGACAAACATAAGAACATTGGTTACATTGAATACAATTATCTGAAATCCATTCTGGAATATGAGAAGCTATACCTCTTTTTTCATACTGTGAAGTTCCACAAGGGAATGTACCGTTTTCTCTACCAGTAAATGCAGATACAGGAAGAATATCACCTTCTTGAGCATTGATAATATCAACAACATTTTTGATAAATTCTGGACGATTACTATCTGTTTCGTGACTAGAAGAACTAGCTTCATTTGCCCATTCCTTCTTAACTTCAACCTTAGTAATATCTGATCCACGTTCAACAGCTGCATAGTTCATTTTAACTATGTTTTCACCTTTCTTTCCGTATGATTTATCAATAGCTTTCTTCATTTGACTTACTGCTAATTCGTAAGGAATTACGTTAGCAATTTTGAAGAACGCTGATTGAAGAATAGTATTTGTTCTATTTCCCAAACCAATTTCTTCTGCAATCTTTGTAGCGTCAATGATATAGAAATTAATATTCTTTTCAGCTAGTATTTTTCTAATTTTAGAAGGAAGATTCTTAACAGTATCATCTGCATTGTGAATAGAATTTAAAAGGAAGGTGCCATTAGGTTTAATTCCCTTTAATATCTCATACATATTTAAGTAAGGAAATACGTGGCAAGCTACAAAATCAGGAGTAGTTACCAAATATGGTGAGCGTATTGGACTGTCACCAAAACGAAGGTGAGAACAAGTGAAACCACCTGATTTCTTACTATCGTATGCAAAGTATGCTTGACAATATTTATCGGTATTATCTCCAATAATTTTAATTGAGTTCTTATTTGCTCCAACAGTACCGTCAGCACCTAAACCATAGAACTTAGCTTCGAAAGTTCCTTCTGTATCCATTGAAATTTCTGGAAGAACAGGTAGGGAGTGGAAGGTAACATCATCAACAATACCAACAGTGAATTGGTTCTTTGGAGTAGAAGATTTTAAGTTTTCAATAATAGAGATAACTTGTGCTGGAGTAGTGTCTTTTGAAGATAAGCCATAACGACCACCAATAATCATTGGACGAACTTTCTTGTTGTTGAATAGTTCAACTACGTCAAGATATAATGGATCTCCATTAGCACCTGGTTCTTTTGTGCGGTCTAAAACACAGATATTTTTAACCGATTGAGGGAATATATTGAAGAAGTATTTAGGAGAGAAAGGGCGATATAGGTGAACAGAAATTAATCCTACTTTTTCACCTTTCTTAGCTAAATAATCAATTGTTTCTTTTATAGTGTCGCAAACAGAACCCATTGCAACAATAACGTTTTCAGCATCCTTTGGTCCATAATATTCAAAAGGTTTATGTTCACGACCCGTGATTTTACCAACCTCTTGCATATAGTTATTAACAATATCAGGAATTGCATCATAGAAAGGATTTGCTGCTTCTCTTGCTTGGAAGAACACATCAGGGTTTTGAGCTGTTCCACGAGTTACTGGATGTTCTGGATTAAGAGCATTTTCTCTAAAAGCTTTAAGAGCATCTTGGTCAATAAGTCCAGCCATTTCGTCTGTAGAAATGGTCTCAATTTTTTGTATTTCGTGAGATGTTCTAAAGCCATCAAAGAAGTGCATAAAAGGAATTCGAGCTCTGATTGCACTAAGATGAGCAACACCAGCCAAATCCATTGCTTCTTGAACTGAATTTGAAGCTAACATTGCAAAACCTGTTTGACGGCAAGCGTAAACGTCTGAATGATCTCCAAAGATAGAAAGAGCTTGAGATGCAAGCGTACGTGCTGTAACATGAAAAACTGAAGGGAGAAGTTCTCCAGCAATCTTATACATATTAGGGATCATTAATAATAATCCTTGAGAAGCTGTATAAGTACTTGAAAGAACACCAGCTTGAAGTGAACCGTGTAATGCTCCAGCTGCTCCAGCCTCAGATTGCAATTCTACTAATTTTACTTCCTCCCCAAATATGTTTTTTCTGCCGTTAGCTGACCATTCGTCAACGTATTCAGCCATAGGTGAAGAAGGAGTGATAGGATAAATAGCCGCACATTCGCTGAACATGTATGCAACATGAGCAGCAGCTTGGTTACCATCGCAAGTCAAAAATTTCTTTTCTTTTGCCATTTCTTTTGATTTTATAAGTGTTTGAATAAAATTCTTTTAACGTGAAATCATTCATTATTTCAGCTTGCAAAAATACAACAATTATATTGAAGAAAAAACTAATAAAAGAAGAATTATTTATTTGAGAATTCTTTTATTTAGAAATAAACTATATAGATTAGGGGTTTATTCCTGCTATATGTCTATTCAATGATAAGCGATATACCTGTCTTGCGGAGGTTAAATATTAATTGTATTTAGTTGATAAACTTATTCTTGGGTAAAATATAGTATTTCCTTTAGTAGAAATGCAGGGTTGTCAACATGTATCAAATGCCCAGATTTAGGAACAGTAATAATCTTGGAGTTTTTAAATTTTTCCTTTAATGTAATAATATCCTCATCTCTAATATAATTTGAATTTTCTCCTCTAAGAATAAGAGTCGGGATATTGGTTTCTGAAATTTCTACCTCTTGCATAACTTTTTCAGCCTCCCTTGCCAGCATAGGCATATTGGATTTCCATTGAAGCGTTTTCTTATTATATTCTACGTTTTTCAAAATCACAGCTACCATATCCTTCTCAATTCCATTATCCAGAAAGTGATTTCTGAAATTTCTAATATCCTTAAAGTCGGAAGGGTTGGTTTGAGAAAGAAGAGATGTAAAGAGGTCTCTTTCTGGGTTTCTCTCATATAAACGAAAATGTATATCGATTAATATTAAAGATTTATAATAGTCTGGATTTTTATCCACCATCTTCATAGCTATTTTTCCCCCCATAGAATGGGCAAGTAGAATTGGGTCTTCAAAGCCTTGTGTAAGGGAAAATGAATACATAATTTCTGCCATTTCATCAAATGAAAAATCCTCAGTATGGAAGCTCCTACCATGGTTTGGCAAGTCAGGCACAATAACATTAAAGCCTTGCTCTGATAAAAATTTAGCTACCGACATCCAATGGTCACTTAGTCCTAACCATCCGTGAAGAATAATAATTGGTTGCCCTTGTCCGTATTGTCTAAAGAAAAACTCCATTTTTATTATTTGATTTTATTCAATATTCTTATTGTATTAAATGCAAAATTAAAAAAAATATGGAAGATATCCTTTGATAGGTTGTAAATTTTAATTAGTTTTGCATCTTCAAATATAAAGTTCTTCAACTATGGAATATGTAGCAATTATTATTTTTGCGGTATTCGTTAATAACGTAATACTCTCACAATTCTTAGGTATTTGTCCATTTCTTGGGGTTTCCAATAAGGTTAGTACTTCATTGGGAATGGGGGCAGCAGTTGTTTTTGTTATGACTCTTGCCACGCTTGTTACCTATCTTTTTCAATACTATGTTCTTAATCCTCTTGAAATAGAGTTTCTTCAAACCATTGTTTTTATTTTGGTTATTGCAGCCTTAGTTCAGATGGTTGAGATTATACTTAAGAAAGTTAGTCCAAGTTTATATCAAGCACTTGGAGTATTTCTTCCACTTATCACAACCAATTGTGCAGTTTTAGGGATAGCAATTTTAGTTATACAAAAAGATTTTTCTTTAATCGTAGGACTTGTTTATGCAATTGGAATGTCCTTAGGATTTACCCTAGCTATGGTTCTTTTTGCAGGGCTTAGAGAACAAATTGAGCTTTCTTCAACTCCTAAGGGAATGAAGGGAATGCCTATTGTACTAGTTACTGCAGGTGTTTTAGCAATGGCATTTATGGGATTTGCAGGCTTGGTTAAAATCTAATATTTTCAAAATGGATAACGAAGAAAAGTCTATTTCAAACCAGGAACCTATTGATAAACAAGAAGAGAAAATTGATATTAAACCAATTAAATCTATCGTTAAGGACAAAACAAGTAGGAAATTAGCGAAAGGACTTAAAACAAAATCAAAAAAACCATCATGGTGGGTGCGAACCAGAAGGAAGAAATTAGTCTTAGAACTCCAATCTTCTCTTAAGGAATTTGGTGTTAATAAGGCTTGGGTTCATAATCACTTTATAAACGCAGAAGAGAAGAAGTCTAAGAATATTACTATCTATGTTGAGATTAATCTTTTGACTTTAAATAAAATTAATGCTCAGCAATTAGATGTTTTAATGGATAATAATTTCAAGAAAAAGAAGATTAGTATTATTGATATTGCGAGTCTTCAACCTTCGATTAAAGAATTTGTTTTCAAAGACGTTACCCCTTTACTATAATCCTTAATGCAAATTTCGGCAACCATAATTTCATTCAACGAAGAAAAGAATATTGAACGTTGTTTAATCTCTCTACAAGGTGTAGTGGATGAAATAATTGTTGTAGATTCTCTTTCAACCGATAAGACCAAGGATATTTGCCTGAGATATGATAATATAAAGTTTTATTCCAAAGACTGGTTGGGTTATTCTTCTCAAAAAAATTATGCCAATAGTTTAGCAACTTATAATACTATACTCTCAATTGATGCAGACGAGGCATTGTCGTATGAATTAAAGCAAAGTATTCTGGAAATCAAGGGAAAATACGAATCAATCTCTAATCCAAATATAATTTTTTCTCTAAAGCGATTAACCAATTATTGTGGCTCTTGGATAAGGCATTGTGGTTGGTATCCAGATATTAAACATAGAATTTTTTCTAAAGAGGTTAACTGGGTAGGGGATATACACGAATCTCTACTCTATTTACCCAATACAAAGATAATAATGCTTAAGGGTGATTTATTTCATTATTCTTATCATACAACCTCTGATCATGTTCTTCAGGTTGAGAAATTTACAAGCCTTACTTCCAAAGAAGCCTTTGAGAAAGGGAAGAAATCATCTCTTTTTGGACTCTGGTTTAAACCTAAATGGAAGTTTTTTAGAGATTATATATTAAAAGCAGGTATATTGGATGGCTATGCTGGCTATCAAGTATGTAAGATATCTGCTTTTGCAACCTATTTGAAAAATGCCAAGCTTAAAGAACTTAATAAGAACTAAAACAAATCCTGTATTCCTAATTAGCAGGACGGATAGTATTGGAGATGTTATTCTTACCCTACCTATGGCTGGAGTTTTAAAGAGTATTTATCCCAATTCAACCATAGTTTTTCTGGGCAAAACATATACTGAGCCAATAGTAGCTCTCTCCTCCAATATTGATAAGTTTATTAACTGGGACTCCCTAAGTTCAAAAAACTCTTCTGAACAAATTAGACTTTTAAATCAAGAGAGAATAGACGTATTTATAAATGTATTTCCTTCAAAAAAGATTGCACGCTTGGCAAAGAGGGCAAATATACCAATAAGAATTGCTACCTCTCACCGTATTTATAATTGGCTATATTCCAATAGGCTTATAAGTTTTTCAAGGAATAAATCTTTGCTTCATGAAGCTCAGTTAAATATTAAACTGATTGAATGTTTGGGAGCAAAATCGAATTATAGTATTGAGGAATTAAATAAGTTTATTGGTATAAGAGCTAATAATATTACAAGTCCAGGGGATAACTTAATTGATAAAACTAGGTTTAATTTAATCCTCCATCCAAAATCCAAAGGAAGTGCAAGAGAATGGGGAATTGATAATTATAATAAGCTAATATCTCTTTTGCCTCAGGAGGATTATAATATATTTATTACAGGAACAAAGCAAGAGGGTGATTTAATTAGGGAAGAGATTGTTGATAAGTATATTGGCAGAGTTTATGATCTAACAGGCATTTTCTCATTAGAAGAGTTTATTTCATTTATCGGTAAGGCGGATGGATTGATAGCAGCTAGCACAGGACCACTTCATATTGCTTCAATACTAGGAATTAATGCCTTAGGCTTATATCCTCCAATACGTCCTATGCATCCCGGAAGGTGGAGGCCGATAGGAGAAAAAACCAAAGTTTTTGTAAGGGGTGGGGAATGCTCAAAATGTCGCAATACAAATTCCTGCGAATGTATGCTTTTAATTAGCCCAAACGAGATTGCTAATTATTTAGATAAAATAAAAATGGATATAAAATAAATTTAGCAACCGCGAACATATCATTAGCTTAATGCAAACAATTACTTTGCTACTGTCTAATTTTTACTCTCGTTTTTACCCGACTTTTTTTGCTAAATATCAGCTATGTTGTTCTTTTATATTTTCTAATTAATATTCACACCTTTAAATAAATGGATGTTCAATATGAAGAGTCATAAGCTTATGAGTAGAGAAGTTAAGACCGTTGCACGGTAAAAATCAGCATTAAAGACTAACAAACAGGTTGTTAAAAAGAAAAGTCAAAGAAGTATTCTTCAATCAAATCAATTCAATAATAAATTGGGAGGAGATAGATCAACTTATCAAAAGATATTACAATAAAGGTTTTAGTGCAGTAGGTAGACCATCCAATAGTGGTTTGTTATTATTCAAAATAACATTACTACAAACAAAGAAGACCGTTGAATTTCACAATGGTCTAACAATAGAAAAGTACCAAATCTACAATGTGAGAAAAAGAAATTTAGAGGGGACTTCTTCAAAAATAAGTTAAGGAAAAAATAATTTATATTAAGGAAAAAAACTTTTTTATTAAGGAAAAATCTTTTTTTATTAAGGAAAAATTTTGAGTAAGGGGACTGTACAATATTTTGTGTAAACGGGAAAGTATAGATCTAAACTCAGAGTACTAATCTGTCCTCAAAGATACATAAAAACTTATTTAAAGAGTGCGTTGGATTTTACATCGATCTTAGTTATGATAATGGGAAGAAGATATAAAAAAAGAACCTCATAAACTTTTTAGGGTTTTTGAAGTTCTTTTTTTACTTAGTTTATCCTTGGAAATTAGTGTTTAAATTTTTATCGCTTATTTCGGACAAGTTATGTAATATAGATTCTCTCTATATTATAGTACATGTACTGTTTCAACAATTGCTTTTCCTGTTTGAACAGCTTTTAGGTTTTCTGGTATCATCTTATGATGGCGTTCTGGAAGCGATTTCAATAAACCTTTTTCTATGAACTCTTCAGTTACAACTGGCTTAACTTGTAGGAATGCTCCTAGAACAATCATATTGAATACTTTTGCCATTCCAAGCTCAGATGCTTTTTCTGTTGCAGCTACCTTATAGATATTAATATCTTTTCTAGTTGGAGGGTTAAATACTCCATTAGGGTCGTATAATAATATTCCACCAGGTTTTACAGCACTTTGGAATTTGTCAAGAGACTGTTGGTTAAGTATGATTGCTGTGTCAAATTGACTAATGATTGGAGAACTGATTCTTTCGTCAGAGATAATTACTGATACGTTTGCAGTTCCACCGCGCATTTCAGGACCGTAAGATGGCATCCAACTTACTTCTTTGTCTTGCATAGCGCCGGAGTAAGCAAGAATTTTACCCATTGATAAGACTCCTTGTCCACCAAATCCGGCTATTATGATTTCTTCTGTCATTGCTTTTACGTTTAAGGTTATTTTTTTACTTTTTCTCCGTCAACTTTTATGTCGCCGATTGGATACTTAGCAAACATATTCTCTACCATCCATTTGTTAGCTTCAACTGGAGTCATTTTCCAACCAGAATTACAGTTAGAAACAACTTCAACTAAAGATGTTCCTTTTTTGTTTTTTTGGTTTTCAAATGCTTGACGAATTGCTTTCTTTGTTTTTCTAACAGCTGCTGCTGTGTGAACAGATTGACGAGTGACGTAATATGTTCCTGGTAATTCTGCAAGTAATTCTGTTATTTGCAAAGGATAGCCATTTAATTCAACTGTACGACCATAAGGAGAAGTTGCTGTCTTCATACCAATTAAAGTAGTAGGAGCCATTTGCCCTCCTGTCATACCATAGATACCATTGTTTATAAATATAATAACAATGTTTTCTCCACGGTTACAAGCATGAATTGTTTCAGCAGTACCAATAGCCGCCAAATCTCCATCTCCTTGGTAGGTAAATGTGTGACGATCTGGGAACATACGTTGAATTGCTGAAGCCATTGCTGGAGCTCTACCGTGAGCTGCACCTAATGAATCTACGTTGAAATAATTATAAGCTAAAACAGAGCAACCAACAGGCGCTATGCAAATAGCTTTATCTTGAATGTCCATTTCTTCAATAACTTCTGCGACTAAACGGTGAGTTGTTCCGTGACCACAGCCTGGACAATAATGCATTACAGCATCTGTAAGTACATTCGTTTTTTTGTAAACCAAGTTTTCTGGTTTAATTATATCTGGATTAAACATATCTTTTAGCCTTTAATGATTTTTTCTTCCAATGCTTCTAGAACTTCGTGTGGAGTATGGATTATTCCGCCATAACGACCAAAATGTTCAATTGGACAACGGAATTCTGCTGCCAATCTTACGTCTTCAACCATTTGACCAGCACTCATTTCTACTGCTAGCATTCCTTTTACTTTCTTAGAGAATTCTGCAACTTGCTTTTTAGGGAAAGGGAATAATGTGATAAGACGTAGAAGTCCTACTTTAATTCCTTTTTCGCGTCCAAGTTGAATAGCTTTTTGCGCAATACGTGCACTTGATCCATAAGCAACAAATATATATTCAGCATCTTCACAGTTAATGGTTTCAAAAAGAACTTCCTTTTCTTCCATTTCTCTGTATTTTGCTTGAAGTTTATGGTTGTGTTCTTCTTGTTTAGCTGAATCAAGATCTAGTGATGTAATAATGTTGTGATCTCTAGAAGTTGGTTTGCCACAACTTGCCCATGGAGCATTCTTTCTTAATTCTTCTTCAGTCCAACGAGGAATATGTGGTCCAACGTATAGTTTTTCCATAACTTGACCAATTGCACCGTCAGAAAGTATCATAACAGGGTTGCGATATTTGAATGCAATTTCCCATGCTTTGAATACGAAATCATACATTTCTTGTACTGATGCTGGTGCTAATACATACATTTGGTAGTCACCGTGTCCACCGCCTTTAACTGCTTGGAAGTAGTCTGCTTGAGATGGTTGAATTGTTCCTAAACCGGGACCTCCACGTACAACGTTTACTATAAGTGCAGGAAGTTCTGCTCCAGCAAGATAGGTTAAACCTTCTTGCATAAGACTTATTCCTGGAGAAGAAGAAGAGGTCATAACTTTTTTACCTACTCCAGCTCCACCATATACCATATTAATTGATGATGTTTCACTTTCTGCTTGTAAAACAACCATTCCTGTAGTTTCCCATGGTTTTTCAATCATAAGATGTTCCATAACTTCAGATTGCGGAGTGATAGGATATCCAAAATACCCATCGCAACCTGAGCGTATTGCTGCTTCAGCAATAGCTTCGTTACCCTTCATTAATTTTAGCTCTTTTGCCATTTCTATTATAGTTTAATAGTTTATAACTTAACTTTGTAAACAGTGATTACTCCATCTGGACATACCAAAGCACAACTAGTACAACCTATACAGTTATCTAATATTGCTTCAGAGTAATGATAGCCTTTACCATTTACGTTTTTACTTAGAGCGAGTACATTGTTCGGACATGCAACAACACATACTCCGCAACCTTTGCAACGTTCTTTATCAATTACAACTGCTCCTTTTATTGCCATTGTTTTATTTTTTTATTGGTTAATATTTAGATTTATTTATTTCAGACTTCAAAATTATAACTTATTTTTCATTGTAGCAAATTAATTTTGTTAATAAACTAATAAAGCAATAATCCAACGAAAATCTCGTTATTATTATTGTTAGATAATTTATTGTATTAATTAATATTCAAAACACTATGTCAACATTTACTTTACCAGTGTTCCCATTTGCTCAAGATGCATTGGAACCTCATATTTCAAAAACAACAATCGAATTCCATTATGGCAAACACCATCAAGCTTATGTAGATAATTTAAATAAGCTAATCGTAGGAACAGAATTTGAAAACTCAACACTTGAAGAAATCGTTATGAAATCAAGTGGTGGTATTTTTAATAATGCTGCACAAGTATGGAATCATACCTTTTATTGGAATTGTTTAACTCCTAAATCGATATTAAAACCTCAAGGTAAATTACTTGAAGCAATTGAAAAAGAGTTTGGTAACTTTGATGAATTCAAAGCAAAATTCACAACTGCTGCTGTAACTTTATTTGGTTCAGGATG
>JALNVJ010000021.1 GCA_023227645.1 Bacteroidales bacterium
ATTTTTCCTTAATAAAAAAAGATTTTTCCTTAATAAAAAAGTTTTTTTCCTTAATATAAATTCAATTAGATTAAATCTATTTTCATACAAACCTTTCACCCCCTTCGTGGTAATCATGAAAATCCTTTAATCATGAAAATCCTGATTCTGTTCAAAAAGCTTACTAATAATTTTTCCTTAACTTATTTTTGAAGAAGTCTCCTCCCAATTTATTATTGAATTAATTTGATTGCAGAATACTTCTTTGACTTTTCTTTTTAACAACCTGTTTGCTAGTCTTTAATGCTGATTTTTCCCGTGCAACGGTCTTACTATTGGGATTTTGCATTGACCCGTTTTCAGTCAGGCAAAAGCACATAAAAGAATTGTTTCAAAAGAATTCAAACCAGTATTGATCTTTTGAAATAATTCTATTAAATATATTTTACAAGCACATAGATAGTCTTTTACTGTATTCTCATCTTATAGAAAGAACGATAAACAAAATAAAGTGCTATTAAGAAAAATACTACTCCAAAATATGGTGCTATATCTCTGAATGATTCAGAAATAGCTATCTCCATTGCTAATAGTCCGAAAAGTGTTGTAAACTTAATAATTGGGTTTAGAGCAACTGAAGAAGTATCTTTGAATGGATCACCAACAGTATCACCAACAATTGTTGCATCGTGAAGTGGAGTTCCTTTTTGTTTCATATCAACTTCCACAACCTTCTTAGCATTATCCCAAGCACCTCCAGCATCAGCCATAAAAACAGCTTGATATAATCCAAATACTGCAATTCCTATTAGATAACTAATAAATAAAGAAATGCCTGCAAATTTTGCTTCTGGTAAGGCGTTTGCGCCCTCAAGGTTTATGGCAGATAAGCAAGCAATGCCAAGAGCAAAGAAGAATACTGCAATAAAAATATTAAACATTCCCTTTTGAGCATATTGTGTACAAATCTTAACTACTTCAATACTTTTTGCCTCATCAGCTTTCTTTGGAGCATTTGGGTCAAGATTAATATGTTTTTTGATATATTCAACTGCCCTATGTGCGCCAGTAGTTACTGCTTGGGTTGAAGCACCAGTAAACCAAAAGATAACAGCACCTCCTAAGAGGAATCCTAGAATTGTGTATGGATTTAATAAAGTAAGTATTGTTTGTGGATTAACTCCAAGCGTTTTTTCTATCATTAGAATTAAGGAGAATATCATTGTGGTAGCTCCAACAACGGCTGTTCCAATTAGAACTGGCTTAGCAGTTGCTTTAAATGTATTCCCTGCTCCGTCATTTGATTCTAGATAGTATTTTGATTTTTCCCAGTCAGGTTTAAATCCAAAATCTCTTTCTATTTCGTTATCAATATCTTCTATTTCTTCAATTAATGATAGCTCATAAATAGATTGTGCATTATCAGTTACCGGTCCATAGGAGTCAACGGCAATGGTAACTGGTCCCATTCCCAACATTCCAAAAGCGACTAGTCCAAAAGCAAAAATTGAAGGGAAGATCATAATCCCTCCTAATTGAAAACTAAAAGCATAAGCAAAGAACATAAGTAATACAAATACAATTCCAGTCCAAAATGCTCCAAAATTACCTGCAACTAGTCCTGAAAGAATATTTAAAGATGCACCACCTTCGTTTGAAGCCTTAACAACTTCTTTTACATGTAATGACTTTGGAGAGGTAAATATTTTTGTTACTTCAGGAATTACTGCCGCGCCTAATGTTCCACAGCTAATGATTAATGATAATATCCACCATAGGTCGGTGTTTCCATTAATTTCAGGGATTAGAATATAGCTTATTGCAAATGTTCCAGCAATTGAAAGCATAGATGTTATCCAAATAAGGCTTGTTAATGGTGCTTCAAAATCTAAATCGTCATCCTTACCAAATCTAATTTTTGAAATAAAATTATTAATCCAATATGAGAAGATAGAGGTTATAACCATTAAAATTCTCATTGTAAATATCCAAATAAGTAGTTCTTTTTGAATTCCAACATCTGTTATTGCAAGTAATATAAATGCTATTAATGCAACTCCAGTTACTCCATAGGTTTCAAATCCATCAGCTGTTGGTCCAACTGAATCTCCTGCATTATCTCCGGTACAGTCAGCAATAACACCAGGGTTTCTTGGATCGTCTTCTCCAATCTTAAAAACAACCTTCATTAAATCAGAACCAATATCTGCAATTTTAGTAAAGATACCTCCAGCAATTCTAAGAGCAGAAGCTCCTAGCGATTCTCCAATAGCAAAACCAATAAAGCAAGCTCCTGCTAAATGAGCTGGCATAAGAAGGAGTATAACTAACATTAGGAATAGTTCAACACAGATAAGAACAACTCCAATGCTCATTCCTGCATTCAGAGGTATATTTAATAAGTTTAAGGGGTTTCTTTTTAATGAAGCAAAAGCCATTCTTGAATTAGCCAAAGTGTTCATTCTAATTCCATAAGCTGCAACCGAATAGGATCCTAAGATACCTATTATTGTCCAAGTAAGAATTAGGAGTACACCTCCAATACCAAAAGTTTCACCATTTTCACCCTTTGCTAGAAAACCAAAATATCCAGCAACAGCAAGTCCAATAAATATGAATAGTATAGCAATAAGTTTGCCTTGTTGTTTAAGATAGGTTAGGCATGTTTTGTAAATAACCTGAGCAATATCGAGCATCGACTTGTGGGCAGGAAGTTTTTTTACTTTAACAAATTGATATAAACCAAATAGTAATCCGAGTAAAGTTACTAAAAACCCCCAATGTAAAATTCCTAACTCATGTATTTCTACTGGAATTTTCAGGTCAGCCTCGCTTGCAAATATTACTAAGGGAGATAGTAATATTAATGCTAAAGATGAAATTCTTTTTATCATAATATATATTGTTAGTTTGTATAAATCGTATACTTTTATTGAGGCAAAGATAAATAAAAAACTAAATAATCTTCAAAATAATTCACTTAATTTGTGTTTTTTCTATATGATTGACGGTTTAATTCTTGATATATTTATAAATTAGGTTAATTTTGCCTCTAGAATCAAAGCTACAATATATTAAATATTAAATGATAGAAATAGGATTTATAATACTTGGAATTTTAACTGGAATTTTATCAGGATTATTTGGAATAGGTGGGGGTATACTAATTGTCCCATCTTTGCTTTTGTTTTTTGGAATGAATATCTTAGATGCTAATGCAATTTCTCTATCAGCAATGATCTTACCAGTAGGAATACTCGGGTTAATATCATATTATAAGGCTGGAATGATAGTTATTAAAGATTCATTACTTATTGCATTAGGTTTGTTTATTGGTTCATTTATAGGTGGAGAACTTGCAGTAAATATAAATGAAGTATTTTTGACCAAACTATATGTGGGCATCTTATTTTATATTGCAATTCTATATCTTGAGATTCCTTCATTATTTAAAAAGAAGAAAGAGAGTAAGCCAGAAGAAGAATTAAAACAGGTTAAGAAAGCCTTTTGGGTATATATGATAATTGGAATGGGAGCAGGAATATTTGCAGGATTATTCGGCAAAGGTGGAGGGATAGTTATTGTTCCAATACTTGTTGCTGTTCTTCATTATAGTCCAAAAGCTGCTGCAGCAACCTCTCTTGCAGCTCTTCAACTGCCAGTTGGTCTCCCAAGTATAGTTATCTATGCTCAAAATGGTCACTTAAATATAATGTATGCAGTCTTTATTGCTACAGGAATAGTTCTAGGAACATTTTGGGGAACTAAACTAGGACTAAAACTCCCTCCAGCAATATTTAAAAAAATATTCGCTTTCTTCCTAATAGCGGTAGCTATATTTATGCTCTTAAAGACTTCTTCCCCAATGTAATCTCTTAATTCAAATTAATTCAATTATCTGGCAGTTTGTTGCTCTTGTTTAATTTGGTGTTGCTTATTGTCGATTTATTGATATATCACTTGACAAAAGATGTTTTATGTTGTATATTTGTTACATGTTATTAGCACTATTCTCCTTTTTTTAATTTATAGAGTGTTATTATCATTTTTTTTTGCGTTTAGATTACGCAATTATTAATTGAAGAGGGTTGTAATTATTTATTACAACCCTCTTTTATTATTATATATTTTCATTGTTGAACTTAAAAATTAAATCAAGTAAAGAGTAAGTATGATTGTATAAATATGCCTCAAAATTTAAGTTTCATAATATAAAGTATTGCAAGATGGAGATTTTTCATTAATATTGCAAACAAAATGAACTTTCTTTACGTTATAGAGTAATTGAGTATATATTTTAATGTTATGGAAAAGAAGAAAATGAAGATTGAGAGTGTAAAAGAGTCTTCAAATGCGAAAATGTATGAGATGTATTTACAGGAGCAGGAAGGGGAAAGGATGTTAAATATTTCTATTGGTGAACAAGAAGCGAAGAGGATAATTGTCTTATTGGATGAGATTGAAACACCAAGGCCACTTACTCATGATTTGTTTTTTAATGTTTTAAGTGAATATGGAATTAATATTGAGGAGATAATTATTACTAGTTTTTATGAAGGAGTATATGCTGCATCTTTAATATGTGTTTGTAATGGAGAGAAAAAGATATTTGACGCCAGAAGTTCTGATGCTATAAATATGGCTCTTAAATTTAAATCACCTATCTTTGCAAGCGAAGAAATATTGGATAAAGTAGGATTTCCTTCTAGTGAAATTTTAGAAGAAAAGATGCCATATAATGATATAAAAATTATTATTGAAACTACCGACGATATTAAAATAGACGGATTAGAAAAATTATTAGATATAGCTGTTGAGCAGGAAGATTATGATTCTGCCGCAGAGTTAAGAGATGAAATAGATAAATTAAAAAAAATTAAGAATAAGGAATAAGCTATATGTCATTATTAGAAATAAAAAACCTTCATTGTTCAATTAATGGAAAGGAAATATTGAAGGGTGTTGATTTAACGATTAACAAAGGAGAGGTTCACGCAATTATGGGACCTAACGGCAATGGCAAGAGTACTCTCGCTTCAATTATTGCAGGAAGAGATACTTTTGATGTAACTCAGGGAGAGATTATTTACGAAGGGAAAAACCTATTTGATTTATCTGTTGAGGAAAGAGCAGCTGAGGGTATCTTCTTAGGATTTCAATATCCAGTGGAAATCCCTGGAGTTAGTATTGCTAACTTTATGAAAACGGCTATTAATGAGCAAAGGAAATATAAGGGTTTAGATCCTATGTCTTCTATGGAGTTTATGAAGCTTATGGAAGAGAAGAAAAAAATTGTTGAATTGGGAACAAAGCTTGCAAGTCGTTCGGTTAATGAAGGATTTTCAGGAGGCGAGAAAAAGAAAAATGAGATATTCCAAATGGCAATGCTTAACCCTACGCTATCAATCCTTGATGAAACTGATTCGGGATTAGATATAGATGCTCTTAGAATTGTTGCCTCTGGAGTAAATGCTCTTAGGTCTAACGAATCTTCAACGTTATTAATTACTCACTACCAAAGGCTTCTAGAATATATAATACCGGATTTTGTTCATGTTCTTTTTGAAGGAAAGATTGTTAGAACAGGACCAAAGGAATTGGCTCTTGAATTAGAAGAAAAAGGTTACGAATGGCTTAGGTAAACTATGGATAATATAAAAAAAGCAATAAGACCCAAAGAAGAAGATTTTGCGGATTTTTCTTGTTATTTAACTCAGTTAGAAACATATCGCATCAATCAATTTAATGGATTCTTTTTCGAGAAAAATAATAATAGTGTATTATTAGATAGAAACATTATAATTTGCAGTATAAAATCTGCTATAGAGAAACATAAATCAATATTGGAATCAACCAAGCATCTTCATTCATTTAACAATGACGATGAGGGATTGTTTATTTATATTCCAAACAACATAACTCTTGATACTCCACTTCAGGTTCTTGATGTAATCAAGACCAATGAAGCATTAAAGATAGAGTCTAAGACTGTTATTATTATTGGAGAAAATAGTCATGTAAAATTGATTTATTGTGATGATACCATAAATGATAATATAAGCAAAACTGAAAATAAGATATCCGTATTTTTAGAAGCCAACTCTTCTTTAGAATACTATAAGATGGAGAATATTAATAACTCTTCTTCAATCTTCACCGATACTAATTTTGTACTCAATACCAATGCACAGCTAAAAACATTTTGGCTAAGTATTAATGGTGGAGATATTAAGAATAAATTAAATGTATCCTTAGAAGGAGAATATTCAAAAGCGGAGTTAAATGGACTATATTTAGTGGATAGGGATCAAATTGTTGACAGTGAAGTTTCTGTGAATCATAATAAACCAAATTGTCATTCCAATCAACTCTATAAAGGAATACTTGACGATTCGGCTAAAGCACAATTTAAAGGTCATATTTATGTAAGTAAAAATGCTCCATATACTGAGGCTATACAAAATAACAGGAATATACTTTTAACCGATAAGGCAATTGTAAACACTCAACCTTTTTTAGAGATTTATAATGACGATGTTAAATGTTCTCACGGAGCAACTGTTGGACAATTAGATGAATCGGCAATGTTCTATATGAGGAGTAGGGGCATTTCAGAAAGAAGTGCAAAAATGCTATTAATGTTTGCTTTCTGTACTGAAATACTTTCTAAATCTTCAATTGAAGAATTAGTAGATACATTACAAGATATTATTAAGCGTCGTTTACATGGAGAATTGTCAAGTTGTGAGAACTGCGTTTTGCTATGCAGCACACCATGTGGAACTTCAGATGTTGATATGTCAAAAATAAATTAAGAATATATAAATGAAAGTTGCTTTATATGGCAGGAGTCCAAAGCAAGATGATATTATTTATGTTCAAAAACTTATTTCAGAGATTGAGCAAAGGAATTCTTATGTCATTATTCATAAATCTTTCTATGAAAAGATTAAGGATAAAATAAGTTTCTCAAAGCCATATAAAACTTTTACCAATAAAGAAGATTTAGAAGAGGGAGTAGATATTATATTTTCTTTAGGAGGAGATGGAACCCTGCTCGACACTCTCCCTATAATGGGAAACTCTGAAATACCTATACTTGGAATAAACATTGGTCATCTTGGTTTTCTAACCTCCGTAGGTAGGGAGGGCATTTCAAATCTATTAGAAGAATTGGAAGCTAAAAATTATAATATAGGCAATCGTTCTATATTAAAGGTTGATGATAAGAATGTTGAAATAAAAGATAAATATGCATTAAATGATATTTGTCTTCGTTCTGCAAAAGCAGGGGAATTATTAGATATATCAATTTTTATTGATGATGAGTTTTTGGCTACTTATACAGCAGATGGAGTAATTGTAACCACACCAACAGGTTCAACAGCCTATAACATGAGTGCTGGAGGGCCAATAATTTCTCCTCAATCGCCATGTATAGGAATAACTCCAATATGTCCGCATAATCTAACTTTTCGACCAATTATTATTTCCGATACCTCCAATATTAGATTAGAGGTAAATGAGTCATTTGAAGAGATTATTATTTATATAGATTCACAATGCACTACTGTTAATGCGCCATTTACTGTTGATATAAAGAAAGCTGAATTTAATGTAAAGTTAATTAGAATGGATACCCAAAGTTTTTTTGATGCAATTAGAAAAAAGCTAATGTGGGGAACATATATTAGAAGAGGGTAGAGAATGAGAAAAAAGCTAAGAAGACTAATAAAAAAGTGGAGGAGTTTTTATCCGCAGTTAAAACATAAGCATCGTTTGATAGTAATGGACTCAGAAACATTTACTGAGAAATTTACATTAAAACTGACGGCTATTAACCTTTTTACATTTTTAGGAATAGGAATAATTATCTTAATAGCTCTTACAATAGTCTTAATTGCTTTTACCCCTCTTAGGGAATATATACCAGGCTACACAAATGTAAAAATGGAAAAGCAAGCATATAGAAATGCTGAAAAGATTGATTCCCTTAAAAACGTTATTAACCAACAGGAATTAATGCTAAACAATATTAGAACGCTGGTATTTGGAGAAGATGTTATAGAGTTGAATTCACCAACAATTGATAGTATAAAGAATTATGATAATATTCAGCTTAAGCGATCAAAAGCGGATTCTCTCCTTAGACTATCTTTTGAAGAAAATCAATCTAAGAATTAACTATTAGTTTAACTAAATATGGATAAAAAAAGAGTTGCAATTATAGGCTCAACAGGTTCAATCGGAAAACAAACCTTAGAAGTAATAAAACATCATAAAGATAAATTTTCTGTTGAGGTATTAACTGCAAACACTCAAGCAGACCTCCTTATAGAACAAGCTTTAATTTTTGACCCCAATTGTGTAGTTATTGCCGATAAGAGTCAATATTTAAAAGTTAAGGAAGCATTATCCTCAACTGATATTAAAGTATTTGCTGGTAGTGAATCAATTGAAGATGTGGTTCAAATGGAAAGCGTAGATATTGTGATAATGGCATTGGTAGGGTTTGCAGGACTTAAGCCAACTCTAAAAGCAATTGAAGCGAAAAAACCAATTGCACTTTCCAATAAAGAAACTCTAGTGGTGGCAGGTGAACTAGTAACAAGGTTGGCAGCAAAAAACAATGTTCCAATACTCCCTGTTGATTCAGAACACTCAGCTATTTTCCAATGTTTGGCAGGAGAATTTTATAATCCGATAGAAAAAATTATACTCACAGCATCAGGAGGTCCCTTTAGGGGAAAATCAAAAGATGAACTTAAAAATGTAACAATTAAGCAAGCTCTGCAACATCCAAATTGGGTAATGGGTAAAAAAGTTACTATCGATTCTGCAACTCTTATGAATAAAGGCTTAGAGGTTATTGAAGCTAAATGGTTATTCAATTTAGATGCAAGAAAAATAGAGACAGTTGTCCATCCCCAATCAGTAATTCATTCAATGGTTGAATTTGAAGATGGATCAGTTAAAGCACAATTAGGACTAGCCGATATGCGATTGCCAATACAATACGCACTATCATATCCAGAACGTTTGAAAACTGATTTTCCTAAGTTCAATATATTTAATTACCCAAACCTATCATTTGAGAAACCCGACCACGATTCTTTTAGATGCTTAGGACTAGCATATAAAGCAATTGAAAAAGGAGGAAATCTACCAACTATTATGAATGTTGCCAATGAGATAGCGGTTGAAAGTTTCTTAAAAGGGAATATTGGATTCTTAGATATAGCAAATATTATAGAAGAGGCTATGGACAAATACAATTTTATTCTAAAACCAGACGTTAATAACTATTTTGAAACAGATAACGAAGTTAGAAAAGAACTAAGTTCCTTACTTTTAAAATAATAAACAGAAAACCCAAACACTTAAACTAAAACAAAAACCAACAAATGAAAATATTAGCATTATTAGTATCATTATCGCTTTTAGTATTTATTCACGAATTAGGACATTATTTATTTGCAAGACTTTTTAAAACAAGAGTTGATAAATTTTATCTCTTTTTTAATCCGTATTTTTCAGTTCTAAGAGCCAAAAAGATTAAAGGAAAATGGCAATTATGTTGGTTTAGTAAAAAATCTCCAGATAGTTTTGAAACAGAATCAGAAAATACTGAATGGGGGATAGGTTGGTTGCCACTAGGAGGCTATTGCGCAATTTCAGGTATGATTGATGAAAATACAACATCAGCAGATCAACTTCCGGCAGAGGTTAACCCATGGGAGTATCGTGCAAAACCAGCTTGGCAAAGGCTTCTAATTGTGCTTGGTGGAGTTATAATGAACTTTATAGGTGCATTAGTAATATTTTCAATGATGTTATTTGCTTGGGGCAAAGAAACTCTTCCAATTCAAAATGCATTAATGGGATATGACTACACAGATGTAGCCTTAAAGAATGGATTCCAAAATGGGGATATAATTCTTGCCGTTAATGCAAAACCTGTATATGAAATGCAAGATGCGGTTGAAACTCTATTGTTAGATGAATCCCCTTCATGCACTGTTCAAAGAGGACTAGAAACAATTAGGATAGATCTTCCTAAGGATTTTTCAAAACAAATGATAGCTGCCAATTCAAAACTATTTGCCTCCCCTCGCTTCCCATTTGTTATTGATAATTTTGCCATAGGTTCAATTGCTCAAAAAAATGGAATGGAGATTGGAGATAGCATTGTTGGAATTAATGGAGTTACAACTTCTACATTTACAGATTTTGCTCAAGAGATTGCCAAATATAAATCTAAAGAAATAAGATTAGATTTTTATCGTGATAATATTTCAAAATCAGTAATGCTTCCTCTTGATGATAATGGTAAAATTGGTGCAGTTGCACGTAGTCCTTATTTAATTTTCCCAACAAAAGAAATCGAATATGGTTTTTTTAAATCCATACCAGCAGGAATTGCACAAGGGACAGAAACCCTAGTTAACTATATAAAGCAATTTAAATTTGTATTCTCAAAAGAAGGAGCGTCACAACTTGGTGGATTTGGAACAATAGGTAACCTATTCCCTGCAACTTGGAGCTGGCCAATATTTTGGAATATGACAGCTTTCCTATCAATTATATTAGCATTTATGAATATACTTCCAATCCCAGGATTAGATGGAGGACATGTTATGTTTACTCTTTGGGAAATTGTAACAAGAAGAAAGCCAGGTGATAAATTCTTAGAAAGAGCTCAGATGGCAGGAATGATTCTTCTTTTTGCATTATTAATTTATGCTAATGGAAACGATTTAGTAAGATGGCTGGGTGGTAAATTCTAAATTCTAAATTTTAAATAAAACATATATATATGAGAGCAGTAATTGTTGGAACAGGATATGTAGGACTAGTAACAGGTACTTGTTTTGCTGAAATGGGAATAGATGTTATTTGTGTTGATATTGATAATGAAAAAATTGAAAACCTAAAGAAGGGAATATCTCCAATTTATGAACCAGGTTTAGATGAGCTTATAGAGAAGAATGTTGTTAAGGGTAGATTAAAGTTCTCAACTAAATTATCTGAATGTATTGAAAAGGCAGATGTTGTTTTTTCTGCAGTTGGGACTCCACCCGATGAAGACGGTAGTGCTGATCTCAAATATGTTTTAGATGTAGCGAAGCAAATAGGTGAAAATATTAATCATTATTGCTTAGTTGTAACCAAGAGCACAGTGCCAGTTGGAACTGCTCAAAAGGTTAAAAAAACAATACAAGACGAATTAGATAAAAGAGGAAAGAAAATTGATTTTGATATAGCATCTAATCCTGAATTCTTAAAAGAAGGGAATGCAGTAAACGATTTCTTATCGCCCGATAGGATTGTAGTAGGTATAGAATCCAAAAAAGCAGAGGATGTAATGAACCGACTCTATAAACCATTTACATTAAATGGACATAATGTAATTTATATGGATGTACCTTCAGCAGAGATGACAAAATATGCAGCCAATGCTATGTTGGCCGTAAGAATTAGTTTTATGAATGAAATGGCTAATCTATGTGAAAAGGTTGGAGCAAATGTAAATATGGTAAGAAAAGGTATAGGAAGTGACCCAAGAATTGGGAGTAAATTCCTCTATTCTGGCATAGGTTATGGGGGAAGTTGTTTCCCAAAAGATGTTAAGGCATTATATAAAACAGGGTTAGAGAATGATATAGATTTAAAAGTTGTTAAGGCTGCTGAAGATACTAATGACGCACAAAAACTAGTTCTGTTCAATAAACTAAAAGAAATATATCCAGACCTAAAAGGTAAAACAATTGCAATATGGGGTCTGTCTTTTAAGCCAGAAACCGATGATATGAGGGAGGCTCCTTCACTATATATTTTAAATGCACTATCAAAACAAGGTTGTAAAATTAAAGTATATGATCCAATTGCAATGGAGGAAACCAAAAGAAAATTAGGTATCCTTGAATTACAATATTGTAAAGACGAATATGAGGTGGTTGAAAATGCAGATGCATTATTACTTTTAACCGAATGGAAAGAATTCCGATTACCTAAATGGGATATAGTTAAAGAAAAAATGAATAAATTAATCCTATTGGATGGTAGAAACATATATGATGGCAATGAAATGAGGGAATTAGGTTTTTACTACGAAGGGATAGGAACAAAATAAGATTATGAAAAAAATATTAGTTACAGGAGGAAATGGTCAATTAGGTAATTCTTTAAGAAAAGTATCTAAAGATAATGCAGATTATGAGTTCGTTTTTACCGATTACCATCATTTAGATATAACATCGAAGGAGGATATTTCCAATTTTTTAGAAGGCAAAGACTTTTTTGCAATAATCAACTGTGCTGCATACACAGCTGTTGATCAAGCAGAATCAGATATAGAGAAAGCAAGAGAATTAAACTCAATGGGACCTCTTAATTTAGCTATAGAATCAGAAAAAAGAGGTATAGGGCTAATTCATATATCAACAGATTATGTATTTGGTAACACCAAAAACACACCCATACACCCATTAGATACAGATACTATTCCTAATTCAATTTATGGGATGACAAAACTAGAGGGAGAAGAAAATATTAAACATAATCATAGCTCTTACATTATAATAAGAACAGCTTGGTTATATTGTGAATTTGGGAATAATTTTGTTAAATCAATGCTTCGTATAGGTAATGAAAGAGAATCATTAAATGTAGTTTACGATCAAGTTGGTAGTCCAACTTATGCGATTGATTTGGCTAATGTTATTATAAGAGCATTAGATATTTTAAAACCTATGACCAAAGAAGTTGTTCATTATACCAATGAGGGAGTATGTAGTTGGTATGATTTTGCTAAAAAAATAATGGAAATAAGGGGTATTAACTGTGTTATCAACCCAATTGTTTCCCAACAATATTCAGCTGCGGCACCAAGGCCTTCATATAGCGTTTTAGATAAACAACCAATAAAAGACCTTCTTTTAATTACCATTCCTCATTGGGAAGATAGTTTAAAAGAATGTTTGAAAAGAATAAAGTAAATAAAGAATTATTAGATAAAAAAAGCCATTTGATAAATTTCAAATGGCTTTTTTATTATGTTTAGTTGGAATTAAACTGCTTCTTTATTTCCTAACAAAGTGAAACAATGTTATAAAATACTTATAAGCACAAATATCCAATGTGCTGATATTCCTGCAAACAATCCTCCAATTGTGTGAGCAATGATTGCTTTACCTGTAAGTTTTCTGTATCCAAGTGAGTCCAGCATTGCTGTATGTGTGCTTAAGTATCCGCTCCAACACATTCCCATTGCTGTGAAAACTGCAATAGCATTTGCATCAATTAGTCCTGCTTCTTGAAACTTAGGAACCAAACCAAGTGCTGCACCAACTGCTCCAAGAGAAGTCATTGGGAAAGCAATTAGTTCAGGACTTGTAAATCCAAATAACCACTCAAATACAAAGCCAATCTTTCCTGCAAGATGAGGTAGGATAGCTATTCCTTCATAAGCACTTCCTGTGAAACCAGCTTCTTAGGGGCCAAAGGTAAGCATCATAACAGAGGTTGAGATAATAAGAACTCCAGGAATAATAGCAAGACCTAAATCAACACCAGTCTTTCCGCCATCAAGCACAGAGTTTAAAACTCTTAGGAA
>JALNVJ010000022.1 GCA_023227645.1 Bacteroidales bacterium
AAATTTTTTTTTCCTTAATATAAATTCAATTAGATTAAATCTATTTTTCTACAAACCTTTCACCCCTTCGTGGTAATCATGAAAATCCTTTAATCTTGTAAATCCTGATTCTGATCAAAAAGCGGCTCAGATGAAATATTTGGGGATTAGTGTTATTTTTGCATAAAAAGGAGATTTGGAAAAAGCACTAATAGGTTATTTTTTACCAGCGGGATTACTTGAGCATTTTAAAATAACAAATATTGAAGAGCTAGGAGAAGTTAGCTATAGAAGGATTGCAGCATCTAATTGGAGCGAGATACAAGAACAAAGAGCCAAGCTTTTATTTAAACATTATCCTCTCTTAAATACGGCATATAAACACATATTAGAATTTAGGAGCATATATGAACTTCATTCAAGAAGTGATGCAGAGAATAGACTCTTAAAATGGATAGATAGGACTGAGAAATTACAACTGAAGGAATTTAATACCGTTGCTTATACTATCAAATACAACCACGAGCAAATTCTTTAGAGGTAATCTAAGAGGAGTTACTAATACTGACTTTTTCCTACTCAGACTTTATAAACTTTTCGCTTAGTCCCCAAATATTTCATGTGAGCCTTCTTTTCAATTAAATTATTTGTAAGTTTATTATTCTAAACTCCATTTGGAAAATTGAGATAGATAGCGTTGTTTGAAAATGATATATCTTTTTCTAAATTATTGTATTGGTTTTGTAAATTCTGGTAATATCCCAAAAAGTGTGTAAGAAGGTTCTAATTTTGTAGTGCAAAGTTAATCATTTTTCTTTGACTTAATAATAGGCCGTAGAGGAACTTCTGTCTATATTGTGATTATTTAAAACTCGTTAGTAACCTGTTGAAAATTGTTAGCCATTTTAGGGTGAAAAATCCGATCTTTTGGGAAGAAAGTCTTTAATGATTTTCAAATATATAGTCATGATTTTTGTATATATAGTCATAATTTTTCAAAAGATAATAAAGTGGATTTAGTAATATACACATATTGATTATTTTATGTCTACTTACATTTATTACTCTATGAATTGAATTTTTTGTTCAAATTTTTTTAATAGATTGATTTTTAGTTTATAAATGTAATTTTTTATTATTCTGAGATAAAACAGAATAATATTTACCTCTAATTTCAATCTTTTTTGATATAAGATTTATTATTACTTTTTTTAGTAAAAAAGTAATGAATATTCTCTAAATATTTTTTGAGTTTTTTGCCTAAACAATGAGTAGTTTTCAATTGATATTATTTTTTTCTTTATAGTTCCAATAATTATAATTATTTTTGCTCAAATTTAATATAAGAAAATCATGTCGTTAAAAACGGATAAAATTAGTTCACAGTATAATATTACAGTTCCAAAACTTATCAACAGAACAAAAAGAAAGATTGTTTTCTATAGTGTTATTGGGGATTATAATAAACTAGATTATAGTAAATGTTGGTCAAAAATATGGGCATTTATTAATACCAAGAAGCTTTTTGGAATGAGGATGGAATTTTTGGGACTTTACTATGATGATCCACGATTTGTTCCTGCAGATGAATGTCATTTTGAAGCCTGTGTTACAATCAACAAGGAAGCAGAGGATGGTGAAGAAATTAAGACTAAGGAGATAGAAGGAGGGAAGTATTTAATGTTCCATTATACTGGTTGTTATGATGATTTTGCTAAGGTTCATAATATAATATACAATGAATACTTAGTAAATACAGATTATAAGTTAAGAAATTCTCCTTTGATTGAAAAATATTTAAATAATGCTGAAAAGGTAGAGTCTAAGAAGCTAAGAACAGAAATCTATATTCCAATTGAATAAAGTATTTTCCTAGTCTTCTAAGAAGAAAACTATTGTACTAACTACTCTAGCTTTTTGGAGATAAGGTTCTTTTGGAGCTAAAGAGGTTTGTTCGTCGTCATAATATGTTCCAACAATTGATATTTGTCCTTGTGATGCAGTTTTAATTTTACCAAGTTTAGACTTAGAATCATTTGCAAACTGTTCTCCAGACAATCGAGCATTTTTTGTGCTTTCTGCAATTAGAGCAGGTTTAATACTATTAAGTTCTGGGAATTTATAATCACAATTAATATTGGAAGATAGGTTTTTGTTAATTAAGTCTAAGTCAATACCATTGCTCATAATACTTGCCTTTTCAACATCATTGGTTGTAATTTTTATTGTTCTTCTAGCTTTATAACGATCAATTTTAATCTTTTGTTTTAGATTATAGTCATATCTATAATATTCTTTTCCATCGTAGATACTTATTTCTTCAGTTTTGATATTAGATTCTTTATAACCTTTTTCTTTTAAATAATTTAGAATATTATCAATATCTGTATTCGTTTTTGAAATAATCTCTTGAGGGTTATCGCCAGAAGAAGATACTATAATATTAATATAAGCTTCAGTAGCTTTAATTTCTTTTTCTGCCAGTCCTTTAACTGTAACAATTCTATCCTTGTCACTAAATGAATTTAATCCTTTATATATAAATAAACCAAGAAAGAATAAACTTATTGATATTAATAATCCAACAATAATTATTGATAAGTATTTTTTGTTTTCCATGATAATATTAATTTAAATCTTTTCCATATGCTGGGTTAACTGGAAATTCTTGGAAATATATAATTACATCGGCATCCTCTCTGTAATTATTAGCCGCTTTCAGTGTGCCTATAAATTTTGCAGTGATTTTACCCCCTTCATTATTAATGATTTTTAACGAACCAGATTTATACTCCATCCATTCATCAAAATTGAAATATTTATCTGAAGGGTTATATGATTTATTTTTAATATACTGGACCCTATAATTTGAAAAACTATTATCTTGGTTCTCTTTAACACTAATATATACCTTTGTGTTAATTACGTTAATCCCATTTTCAATATCAGTGCATACAATAAAGTCTAACATATTATAACCAGCCCCTTGAGGTTCTGTTTTTACGTGCATTTGAGCAAAATTATCTCCTTCCCATACTGAATCATCAACTTGGATTTTAAAGTAAGTGCCTGTAGGAGGAATGCCTTCTTCAAAAATAATTTTATTTTTTTCATCTGTCTTGCAGCTTGAAAAAATAAATGGAATCATTAATATAAATAAAACTAATAAAGATGTAATTCTTTTCATGATAAAATATTTTTAAAAACAAATCGTAATGCAAAGTAAATGAAAAAAAATAAATTAATCAAGTTTTTACCCATATAAATTATTAAACAAGAAAAAAGCCGTTAATGAAAACAATAACGGCTAAGTTTTTTAATATGAATGGAAAAGGTTAGTCTAAAGCGTGAATAACCAATCCCGAACGAAGTTTAGGCTCAAACCAAGTAGTTTTGGGAGGCATAATGTTTCCACTATCAGCAATATTAATTAATTGTTGCATTGAAACAGCGTAAAGAGCAAATGCTACTTTCATCTCACCATTATCAACTCTTCTTTCTAATTCTCCCAAACCTCTAATTCCTCCAATAAAGTCAATCCTATCTGAAGTTCTTAGATCATTTATATCAAGAATTTGATCTAAAACTAAATCAGAAAGAATTGTAACGTCTAAAACACCAATAGGGTCATTATCGTTATAGGTTCCTTGTTTTGCAGTAAGCTTATACCAATTTTTATCTATATACATACTAAATTCATGAAGCTTAGAAGGTTCATATATTTTTGTACCCATTTTTTCTATAGTGAATGATTTTTCTAATTGAGCAAGAAAATCTTCTTGAGTCAATTCATTTAAGTCTTTAACAACTCTATTATAGTCAATAATCTTTAATTGATTATCTGGGAAAATAACTGCCATAAAGTAGTTATATTCTTCATTTCCTGTATGGTTAGGGTTGGCAGCTTTTCTTTCACTACCAACTCTTGCAGCAGCTGCTGTTCTATGATGACCATCTGCTACGTATAGAGTAGGAATATCTTTTTCGAAAATTTCTTCAATTCTTTTTATCTTTGACTGGTCGTTAATAACCCAAAAAGTATGTCCAAAACCATCTTCCTTAGCAATGAAATCATAAATTGGTTTATCGTTATTAACAATATCAAAAACAATTTTGTCAATTTCTATATTTGCTGGATATGCAAAGAAAACAGGTTCTACGTTAGCATTTGTAATATTAACGTGAATCATTCTATCATCTTCTTTAGCTTTACGAGTAAGTTCGTGTTTCTTGATATGGTTATTGAAATAATCATCAATATGAGTACAACCAACAATTCCGTATTGAGTTCTACCATCCATTGTTTGAGCGTAGATATAAAGTTTAGGTTCATCATCCTGAACTAACCAACCTTTATCTTTAAACATATTGAAATTTTCAACAACTTTATCATACACTTCTTGAGAATGTTCGTCAATTCCTTCAGGTAAATCGATTTCTGCTTTAGTAACTCTAAGAAGAGATACTTCATTACCTTTTGCTTCCAGTCTTGCTTCCGAAGAATTCAAAACATCGTATGGACGAGATGCTAAACTTGCAGCAATCTCAACTGGTGGGCGTAGTCCCTTAAAAGCTTTAACTTTTGCCATTTTCTAATTTGTATTTATTTTTTAATACTTGTTCAATAATAATATGCAAAAATAGTTTTTATTTTGGATACAGCAAAACATCCAAAAAGAAAGTAATGAAAATGAAAAAGTAAATGATTATTTATTTCTTATGACAAGGGAAGCAACAATCATAACATCCATTCACTTCAGGATAAATTTTTCTTGACTCAATCATTGCATCAGAACAAATTAGGAAATCACCTACAAAAATTAAATTTTCTAAAGGAGGTAAAATTTTGCATGATTGTTTATGTACCTCATGTTTCCCATTTTCATTAGGGATTTTATTCACGTAATATTTACTCATAAGCTGTCTAGGGTTATTATTAAAGGTTAATTAATATATATTGTTTCTATTTATACCCAACTACGTTTTATGTAATTATCAGATTAGTATTATATCAAATATTGGTCTTCAAATATTTGGCAAAGCTAATAATAATTTTTAAATAACCAAATTTTTCTTTTGAATAAAATGTAATACTAAATACTTTTTTTTCGAATAATAATTTTAATTCATCATAATAAAATAAATTATTCTAACTTTTAATGTTTGATTAATAGAATATTAGTATGTAATATTGAATCTTTGTTTTCATTTAACTTGTACAAATATATAGTATTTGAGATAATCTTCGTAATTTTGAAGTCATTTTACATATTAATTATGGATGCTAAATTAACAGAACACGCAAAAAACGTAATAAAGGCAGGGAGTGATGAAGCAATGCGACTAAGGAGTGATTTCTTTGGGGTAGAGCATTTGTTTCTAGGTATTGTACGTGAAAAAGAATGTAAGGCAATGCATATATTGTCTGATTTTAATATTGATCCCCAGTCAATTAAAAAGGAAATAGAAAAAACTTATCAAAAACAAAACATAGTCAATTCTATTAATCAAGATAGGGATGTTCCTCTTTTAAAACAAACTGAAAGAGTAATAAAACTATCATTTCTCGAAGCAACTGACGTTGGAGTTGAAGAAATTGGTACAGAGCATTTTTTGGCTGCAATATTAAAAGAAAGTAATAATTTGGTTGCTAATATTCTTTTTGGTCACGGACTAACCTACGAAATAATTCATTCTTGGATAAAAACTCAATCTGATTTTATAAGAGAAGAAGAGGATGAAGACTTAGATAGAGAAGACGAAACAGAATATAAGCCAACTGAAAATCCTCTTTTCATAGATGATTTACAGGATGAATTTTCTTTTGAAGGAAAAACTCCAATGAAAAAGCATAAAAAGGGTTCTTCTATAAAAAATGATAAGAAACCAACACCTTTTTTAGATAATTTTGGAAAAAATTTATCACAACAAGCTCAATTAGGATTAATTGATCCAATTGTTGGAAGAGAGGTTGAAATGGAGAGGATTGCTCAAATACTCTCAAGAAGAAAGAAAAATAATCCAATTTTGATTGGTGAGCCAGGAGTAGGTAAAAGTGCAATTGCCGAAGGACTTGCTCTTAGAATTGAAGCAAAGGATGTTCCGTACACCCTATATAAGAAAAAAATATATACTTTAGATTTAGCCTCCGTTGTTGCTGGAACAAAATATAGAGGTCAATTTGAAGAAAGATTAAAAGGATTAATAACAGAACTTGAAAAAAATCCAGATATAATATTATTTATTGATGAAATACATACTATAGTTGGAGCTGGTAATGCATCAGGGTCATTAGACGCTTCAAATATTTTCAAACCAGCCTTAGCAAGAGGAGAAATTCAATGTATTGGAGCAACAACACTTAGTGAGTATAGGAAAAATATCGAAGCAGATGGAGCTTTAGAAAGAAGGTTTCAAAAGGTAATGATTGAACCTACTTCAGCCAGTGAAACCCTAACCATTCTCAAGAATATTAAGTTCAAATATGAAGATCATCATAAGGTTAGATATGATTTAAAAGCACTTGAGGCTTGTGTGAAACTTTCTGAAAGATATATAAATGATAGACAATTACCAGATAAAGCTATTGATGCATTAGATGAGGCAGGGGCGAGAGCACACGTAAAAGACTTGAGGGTTCCTGCAAATCTTGTTGATGCTGAAAAAAAGATTAACGAGCTTGAAATTCAAAAGAAAGAAGTTGTTATTAGAAGAGAGTTTGAAAAAGCCAAACAACTTAAAAATGAAATTGATGTACTAAATGATGATTTGGAAGTAAAATATAAGTTTTGGGAAAAAGAAATAGCGGATAATTATATTAAGGTTTCTGAAAATGATATAGCTAGTGTGGTTTCAATGATGAGTGGTGTGAAGATTCAAAAAGTGAGTTCTGATGAATCCAAGAAGCTCCTCAAAATGGAAGAAGTACTAAAAGGAACTGTAGTTGGACAAAAAGAAGCTGTAACTAAAATATCCAAAGCAATTAGAAGAGCTAGGGTAGGGATTAATGATCCAAACCGTCCAATAGGTTCATTCATTTTTGTTGGACCAACAGGAGTTGGAAAAACACATTTGGCAAAAGAACTTGCTAAATACTTATTTGATTCAGAAAACAATCTAATCCGTTTGGATATGAGTGAGTATATGGAAAAACATAGTGTTTCAAGGATAATTGGTTCTCCTCCTGGATATATTGGTCACGAAGAAGCAGGTCAGTTAACCGAAAAAGTTAGAATGCACCCATATTCAATTGTATTATTTGATGAAATTGAGAAAGCACATCCGGATGTATTTAATATTTTATTGCAAATTATGGATGATGGACACTTAACTGATTCAATTGGAAGAAAGATAGATTTTAAGAATACAATAATTATTATGACCTCAAATGTTGGGAGCCGAAAGCTAAGAGATTTTGGAATAGGCGTGGGATTTTCAACTTTAGCAAGAACATCTAAGATAGAGGAAATTGAAAAGAGTATAATTGACAATGATATAAATAAGACCTTCTCCCCTGAGTTTCTTAATAGGGTTGACGATATTGTATTTTTTCGTTCCCTTGAAAAAGAAGATATTATTGATATTATTGATATAGAACTAAATAAGCTAACAAAGAGACTTAAGGAGCTTGAGTTTAAGATTGAATTTACATCAGAGCTAAAAGACTTACTAATTGAAAAAGGTATTGATAAACAATTTGGAGCAAGACCTCTGAAAAGAGCAATTCAAAAATATGTTGAAGATATTGTTTCTGAGGCTATTCTTGAAAATAAGGATAAGAAAAAGAAAAATATTAAAGTCTCACAAGAGGCAGATGAAACAAAAATTGAAATATATTAATGTTAGTACTTAGAAGATTTTTAATAGAGTTTGGTGCATATCTTTTACTAATGAAAGAAGCATTTAGAAAACCTCAGAATATGCATATATTTAAGAGGCAGATGCTTCATGAGATGGATGCCTTAGGAGTAAAATCAATTCCCATTGTATGTGTTATTTCTATTTTTATTGGTGCTGCGGTGGTAATTCAAATGATACTTAACCTTGATAGTCCAATCTATCCTTCTTGGATATATGGATTTGCATCAAGAAAATCATTAGTTTTAGAATTTGCCCCAACAGTAATATCTCTAATTTTAGCAGGAAAATGTGCCTCAATGATAGCTTCAGAAATTGGTTCTCAAAGAATATCAGAGCAGATAGACGCAATGGAAGTTATGGGGGTAAACACAGCTAACTATCTAATACTTCCAAAGATATTTGCTTGTTTAGTATTTTTCCCTCTTTTAATTATATTAAGTATATTTATAGGATTAATAGGTGGAGGAGTTGGAGGTCTAATTAATGGTTTATCAACCTTTCACTACATAGAGGGTCTTCGTATGGAGTTTGCTGTTTATGATATTGTTTATGCAATTGTAAAAACAGCACTTAACGCAATAGTTATTTCTTCTATAGCTGCTTTTAGAGGTTATACAATGAAGGGTGGTTCGGTAGAAGTTGGGATACAAAGCACAAAGGCAGTTGTGCAAAGTAGTGCTATTATAATGTTACTTAATCTATTAATGACTAATTTATTCTTCTAATGGTTGAACTTGTGAATGTTTCTAAATCTTTTGATGGAAGGCAAATACTAAAAAATGTTAATATTAAATTTGCTCAAGGAAAATGTAATTTAATTATTGGATTAAGTGGAAGTGGAAAAACTGTTTTGATGAAAACATTAGTTGGATTACATAAACCTGATTATGGAGATGTTCTTTATGATGGAAAAGCATTCAATAAGATGTCAGCTTCTGGGCAGATTGATGTTCGGAAATATATAGGAATGGTATTCCAGGCTGGAGCACTTTTTGATTCAATGACTATTGAAGAAAATGTTATGTACCCTATTAGAATGTTTCAAAAAACCTCTTATCCAAAAATGCTCGAAAGAGTAAATTTTTCATTAGAGAGAGTAAATCTAAAAGGTGTTAATAAGATGATGCCTTCCGAACTAAGTGGAGGGATGAAAAAAAGAGTTGCAATTGCTAGAGCTATAGCAGCTAAACCTAAGTATTTGTTTTGTGATGAACCTAATTCAGGTCTTGATCCTCAAACTTCAATTTTAATTGATGAACTAATATATGATATAACCCATGAATATAATATCACAACTATTATCAACACTCATGATATGAATTCTGTTGTCGAGATAGGAGAGCAAATTTATTATCTGCATAAGGGAGAACTGTGGTGGCAAGGAGATAATGAAAACGTATTAAATAGCGACAACAAAGAATTAAACGATTTTGTTTTCTGTACAGCGTTAACTAAAAAGATAAAACAACAAAGTGAAAAAAAATAAAAGGAAATTTAGAGTGTTTTGGTCATCTTTGGGTAAAATTTTGCTGATATTAATATCTAGTGCACTGATAGTTTGGATATCACCGAAGGACGAAACTTTTAAATATGATTTTCAAAAAGGAAGCTTTTGGGAACATGAAGATCTAATATCTCCATTCAATATTACTATATATAAAACCGATAATGAGTTTCAAGAAGAAAAGAATGCAATAGAAAAGAATAAAAAACTTTATTTTGATGTTCAGGAAGGAGACTTTACAACACTTGCTCCGGAAATTGAAGGGCTTCCACTAGACTATATTGTTTATATCATGAAAGGCTCAATACCTTATGAAATAAAAATAGCAGATATAACAACTCCACTTAAACTTAATGAAAAAATAACACAGAAGAATTTAGATCTACAACTAAATAATACCTCTCTAATAAAAGAATCCATTTCAAAAGGAGATCAAATAATACTTACAGGAGAACATATTGATGATACAAAATATGAAGCCCTAACAATATATCAAAAAGAATATCAAAAGAAATACATATCTCAAAAAACGAAATACAAACAAATCATAGGTCAATTCATCTTAGTTTCACTAGCTTTATTGGCAATGTTATTCTTTTTCAAATACATAATACCAGAACTCTTTAACGATTCAAAGAAAATTTTGCTAATTTTATTAGTTATTGTGTTAATGGTTCTAACTACATCCTTAATTATCGATTTCAATTCTCAATATATCTATATAGCACCTCTTTGCCTAACACCTATCTTAATAAGAACATTCTTTGACTCACGTTCTTCCCTTTATGTATTTTTGGTAAATATTATCATTATAGGCTTTTCAGTTCCACATAGCTTTGAGTTTGTTTTTTATCAATTAATGGTTGGTATGATGGTTATTATTAGTATGGAGCATTTGGAAAAAAGAAGAGATTTTTTCAAAACTAGCTTGCTTGTATTCTTAACTTACTCAGTTATTTACGTAGCTCTTACTTTAATTCAAGATGCCGACCTAAATAAAATTAACCCATATAGATTCTCTTATTTTGCAATCAATGCAGCACTAACACTATTGGCGTTCCCTCTTATTTTTATTTTCGAAAAAATATTTGGATATGTTAGTGAGTTATCTCTATTAGAATATTCCGACACCAATAGCAAAATACTAAGAGAATTATCAGTTAAGGCACCTGGGACATTTCAACACTGTGTTCAGGTAGCAAATATTGCAGAAGACTTAATTCATAAAATAGGAGGTAATGCCCTTCTAGCAAGAGCAGGAGCACTCCATCACGATATAGGAAAAACACTTAAACCATTATTTTATATAGAAAACCAACACACAGGTTTTAATCCGCATAACGAAATAAATAATGAAGAATCAGCCCAAATAATCACTTCGCATGTTGTTGACGGAGTTAAATTGGCACATAAATATAAACTTCCAGAACCACTAATTGACTTTATTAGGACTCACCATGGTTCTAGTAAAACAAAGTTTTTCTATAATAAGCAAAAAATTGAACATCCAAATATCCCAATTGATGAAAATATATTCACATATAAGGGACCCAAACCATTTTCAAGAGAAACAGCTGTAGTAATGATGGTCGATAGTGTTGAAGCGGCTTCAAGATCAATGTCTGATCACTCCGAAAAATCGATTAGCGATTTGGTAGATAATATCATTGATGAACAAATACAAACCAATCAATTCTCCAATGCAAATATAACATTTCAGGATATAACAGCCATCAAACAACACCTCAAACTCAAACTACAAGCAGTCTATCACACTAGAATAAAATATCCAGTGTCTAACTAACCATTATCTCATAATTTTTTCTTATATTTGCAAATTGATTTAAAAAAACAACTATTATAATGAGTGAAGAATTGATTAAAGTAAAAAATGCTTATTCAGCTGATAATATAACAGTCTTAGAAGGGTTGGAAGCAGTTCGTATGCGACCTGCTATGTATATTGGAGATGTAAACACTAGAGGATTACATCATTTAGTTTATGAAGTTATTGACAACTCAATTGATGAGGCTTTAGCTGGCTATTGCTCAAAGATAGATGTTTTTATTCTTGAAAATAATTCAATCAGAGTAGAGGATAACGGAAGAGGTATCCCTGTTGATATGCACGAAAAAGAAGGGAGATCTGCTTTAGAAGTAGTTATGACCGTATTACATGCAGGAGGAAAATTTGATAAAGGATCTTATAAAGTATCAGGCGGACTTCACGGAGTAGGGGTTAGTTGCGTAAATGCACTATCTTCCGAAATGAAAGTATCTGTATATAGAGATGGTAGAGAATATGAGCAAGAATATAGCAAAGGAATACCATTATATACAGTTCGAGAAGTTGGACCATCCGATAAAACGGGAACAGCAACAGAGTTTTTACCCGACTCATCTGTATTTACAATATCAGAATATAATATAGAAACTCTTTCAACTCGATTAAGAGAATTATCATTCCTTAATAAAGGACTCGAACTAACAATAACAGACAAAAGAAAAAAAGACAATGAAGGTAATTTTATTTTTGAAAGATTTCATTCTGAACATGGACTAAAAGACTTTATAGAATATTTGGATGGCAATCGCGAAAAACTAATACCAGAAGCAATTTGTATTGAGGGGATAAAACAAGATATCCCAATTGAAATAGCAATGCAATATAATACAACATTTACTGAAAATCTACATTCCTACGTAAACAATATTAACACACACGAAGGCGGAACCCATTTAGCAGGATTTCGTCGAGGACTAACACGAACATTAAAAAGTTATGCCGACAAGAGTGGAATGTTGGAAAAACTCAAATTTGAAATTGTAGGAGATGACTTTAGAGAAGGACTAACTTCAGTAATATCTGTAAAAGTACAAGAACCACAATTTGAAGGGCAAACCAAAACCAAATTAGGTAATAATGAAGTAATGGGAGCCGTTGATCAAATGGTTTCAGAACTATTAAATAACTATCTTGAAGAAAATCCAAAAGAAGCTAAATTAATAGTAAATAAAGTTATCCTAGCTGCAACTGCACGTCACGCAGCACGTAAGGCAAGAGAACTTGTACAAAGGCAAACCGTTCTTGGAGTTGCCGGGCTACCTGGCAAGCTTGCAGACTGTTCTAACTCCGACCCTGAAAAATGTGAAATATACATAGTGGAAGGGCAGTCAGCGGGAGGAACAGCTAAACAAGGAAGAAATAGAGAATATCAAGCAATTTTACCATTAAGAGGGAAGATACTAAATGTTGAAAAAGCAATGCAACATAGAGTACTTGACTCAGAAGAAATAAAAAATATTTATACAGCATTAGGAGTATCGATAGGAACTGCCGAAGATAGCAAAGCATTAAATATGGAAAAGCTACGTTACCATAAAGTAGTGATAATGACGGATGCCGACGTAGATGGTAGTCATATTGCAACTTTAATCTTAACCTTCTTCTTCCGTTATATGAGAGAACTAATAGAAAACGGACATGTCTACTTAGCAACCCCACCCCTATACTTAGTTAAGAAAGGTAAACAAGAACGCTATTGTTGGACCGAAGAAGAACGTCAAAAAAATCAAATAGAACTAGGACCTACAGGAGTAGCTGTACAACGATATAAAGGTCTTGGAGAAATGAGTGAAACTCAATTATGGGAAACAACAATGAATCCTGAAACAAGAACCTTCCGCCAAATAGATATAGAAAATGCTACCGAAGCCGATAGAGTATTTTCAATGCTAATGGGTGATGAAGTACCACCTCGACGAGATTTTATTGAAAAAAATGCATCTTACGCAAATATCGACGCATAAAATATCCCCCTAAATTCTAAGTGTTTTTAGGGGGATATTTATTTTTAATTATGACTTAATAAAAAGTAGAATTAGTCAAATGAAATGAAGACTCATTATTTTATAATGAGTCTTTCTGCTATCTTAGCATTATCTGTTATGATATTGATAAAATATATTCCTTTTGAGTTATTGTTAAGGTCAATAGTAGCTTCAATCCTATTATTAGCAATTAAGTCCATTGTTTCTATTATCCTCCCTCTAATATCAGTTATTGTTATCTTTACTTTTCCATTTACATTAT